>NZ_PNCW01000016.1:0-133259 GCF_005886985.1 Pseudoalteromonas sp. S3178
AAAAAATATTATCAGATATTTCCCAAATTCAGTTAGTGCGTAGAAATACGAACTAACGCCCAAATTTGCTTGGTGACAATAGCGTTTTGGACCCACCTGACTCCATGCCGAACTCAGTAGTGAAACGAAACAGCGCCGATGATAGTGTAGCATTTGCTATGTGAAAGTAGGACATTACCAGGCTTCAAATTCAGTCGAAGGACTTTAAACTTAATAAAAATAAGAAAATTGAAAAGAATTTTCTTGGTGACAATAGCGTTTTGGACCCACCTGAATCCATGCCGAACTCAGTAGTGAAACGAAACAGCGCCGATGATAGTGTAGCATTTGCTATGTGAAAGTAGGACATTACCAGGATTTAATTAAAAGAAACCCGTTACAGCAATGTGACGGGTTTTTTGCTGTCTGAGGTTTAGTAAATAGCCAAGAGCCCATGTCGAACTCAGTAGTGGCCACTCTCGTACATCCTGTACTCCACGGCATTTGTATTCCTATACATCAAACAAAACAGCTCGAAGGCGAACCCCGGCCAACGATAGTGAAGCATTTCACTGTGACTCTCCACCGCTGTGGGCATTACGACGTTACCAGGATTTAATTAAGAGAAACCCGTTACAGAGATGTGACGTTTTTTTTGCTTTCAATTTAAAAAATCTCACCTTTGAATTCATTAACAAAACTAGGTGCGCCTCTTGGCGCGTGCTAAAATCCAATTTTTACCAATGACGATATAGAGGTCTAGATTGCCGACTGCTGATTACCAAAAGGTGCTTGATGAGATAGCACATGAAGTACGTCCTTTGTTATCACAAGGGAAAGTAGCTGATTATATACCTGCGCTTGCTGAGGTTGATCCTGAGCAGTTTTCTATCGCCATTTACACCACTAATGGTGAAACTATATGTGCAGGGGATTGCTCTAAACGTTTTACTATTCAATCGGTTTCTAAAGTAATGACTCTTACTATGGCTTTGCAGCGCTATGGTGACGAGCTTTGGCATAGAGTTGGTAAAGAGCCTTCTGGTACTGCATTTAACTCTTTAACTCAGCTAGAGTTTGAAAAAGGGATCCCACGAAACCCATTTATTAATGCTGGTGCAATTGTTACCTGTGATGCGTTATACAGCCGTTTATCTGCCCCGCGTCACTCAATGCTTGAAACGTTTAGGTTACTCTCAGGCAATAGCACTATTGTTATTGATAAAAAAGTAGCTAACTCTGAATATGAATTTAGACACAGAAATGCTGCCATGGCGCATTTAATGAAGTCGTTTGGCAATTTCGAAAATGACGTGGATGATGTGCTGTGGTCGTACTTTAATTTTTGCTCAATTGAGCTTAACTGTGTTGAGCTTGCTAAGGCGTATAACTTTTTAGCTAATAAAGGGATTGATTTTAGCTCTGGTAAACGTGTGTTATCGAGTCGCCAAAACAAACAGCTTAACTCACTCTTATTTACAAGTGGGTTGTATGATGCGGCCGGCGATTTTGGTTACAGGGTTGGTATGCCTGGTAAATCGGGGGTGTCAGGAACCATATTAGCGGTATTACCAGGTAAGTTCACAGTGGCTGTGTATTCCCCGGGGCTTAATAGTTTTGGTAATTCAGTGGCAGGGATAGCAGCACTAGAACTGCTATCTAAAAAGCTCGATATTTCAATTTTTTAAAATACCGATAGGGAGCTATTTTAGCTCCCTATATTATTGTTCCCAATACACTTGCTCGAGACAGTCTTCGCGCTCTGGTAAACCACGGGATAAACGTGGAGAGTGCTGAACTAATACTTCGTAGCTTGCACGGTTTGCATATTTACTGATTTGCGCAAGAGATGAGTAAGTGATTGCTTGTTGCTGATGCTTCGCTGAGTTTGCCACGTTTAATTTATGGTAAACGTTAGCTGATAAATCATGTAATACTGCGGCTAAAGCGCAATCGCCAGCACCGTTTGTATTTTTGATTGAATCAGGACCACCCATAAATGGTGCCGTATGGCTATAAGCTCTAATTGGTGTTTTACAGTCTTCTTTTCGCATAGCGCGAGAAAACTCATAACGGTTAAAGTCTGGGATAGCTCCTGGCAACAACGGGTACTCAGTTTCACGCTTGAGTTCGTCATCAACATAGCCTGCCATAAACAAACCTTTTTCACCTGCAGTACAAATAACTAAATCTACCCAGTCGAGAGCTTTATCTGCAGCAAGAAGAGGGTCTTCAAAACCTGTAATTGCTAGGCCTTCTTCTTCGTTCATTGCAAGTATATCTACGTGCTCATTAACAAAGTTAGCCCACCAAGTAGGATCTTGCTCAATAAGGAACTTGGTACCAAGGGTCAGTACTACCGGTACGCCAGCATCGTTGGCATACTTAACTGCCTGCATGGTCGCTTCGGTCATTGTCTCATTACCTTGAGTACGCATTAAGTAAGCGCTTATAACTAAAGCAGATGATTGTTCAATTAGCTCTTTGTCAATTGACTCAGGGCGTAAGTGATTCATTAACCCTGCGCTAATAGCAAAAGTACGCTCGCCAGTTTCATCAATAAGTGTGAAACAGCGACCTATTGGCCCATCAACAGGTTGAAGATAATCTAAATCTACTCGGCTTGAGGTATTACATAAAAAGCGATAAGCGTAGCTACCTATTTTTATGTTTTCACTCATTACACCAAGTAAAACAGAGCGGTCGTCTGCAAGTACCGAGTAATTGTGCATAGTGTTACCTATAGTTCCACCTGCAAACTCGTAATCAACCATGTCGTTTAATTTTAAACGGTCGTATAAGGCGTTTGTAATATCGCTATCAATAACTTGCGACATACCTCTGCGCAATTGAAACTCGTCTAGGAAAGCTTGATCAACTTTTGCCTCTATATCAACAACGATTTGATCGATACCCGTAATATAGCTACGTTGTAATCGCTCTGTTGCGTTAAGTTGATTGGTAAGTGGATCTTTGGCTTCCACTGGAAAATAATGTTTATGCCTGCGGCGTCCAGGAAATTTCATTTGCTACCCGTGTTGTGAGCTAAATAAAAAAAGCGTGAGATTATAGCGTAAATCACTGGCTATGAGCCATGACAAACCACACTATTTTGTTTTATTTTTGCAATAAACCAATCTCAAAGGCACTTTATTAACCTAAGTTGGTATAATTAGAGCATAAAAAGTTAATTAAGTTGATTGAATGAACGAGCCAATTGATGATTCCTACTGGATGGAATTAGCCTTAGAGTATGCACTTAAAGCACAGGCACTTAATGAAATCCCTGTTGGGGCTGTTGTTGTAAAAGATAATAAGCTTATAGCAGCGGGGTATAATCGCTCAATTACTGATAACGATCCTTCTGCTCATGCCGAAATGATAGCCGTGAGAGAGGCGGGCAAAGTACTTAATAATTACCGTTTAATCGACTGTACTTTATATGTAACGCTTGAACCGTGTTCTATGTGTGCTGGTTTATTAGTACACAGCAGAATTAGTCGCTTAGTATTTGGTGCCTCAGATGCAAAAACGGGTTCGGCAGGGTCAATTATGAATTTACTGCAAGAGCCTAGGTTAAATCATCAGGTTGAAGTATGTGGTGGGGTATTAGCTCAGCAATGTGGTAGTACTATTTCTGAGTTTTTTAAAAATCGTCGAGCGCAAATTAAAGCAGCCAAAAAAGCTGCTCGTGATGCTCAAATAAATAAGCCTTGTTCAAGCTAACTTGCAAGTGGCTCTGATATTGGAGCTTCCATTTGCTGCATTGCAAACATGCGGCGGCGCCAGATTATTTTTTTATGTAAACCACGTAACATAATACGACGGCGAGTTGCGGTTGAGTATATTACATTTCTTTTTAATTTTTGCGTGCGTCTACGTTTTAGCATGTGTTCTCCTAATGCGTGAGAGTGAGAAAGGCACAAGGTATATCTGTATAAAAGTGCAGATATACTATTAACACACATTAGTGATCATTTGATGACAAGTAAACAGCTTTTTAATTTTCTTAGTTTTTGTTTTTAAAGTAATTCGATTATTTATAGAAATTTGGTCTCACTGATTGCTTTCCTCTTCTTTTACTTGGCTTTGAGGTGCCGTTGTTTCTGTTTTAGCTGGTTCAGTAGGCACTGGTTCGTTTTGTACTGGCTCAGACTCAATTTCAGGTTCCGGCTCTGGAGCAATAGCATTGTTTTCATCAAGCCAAACGAGTGCGTCGTAATATCTGCGAATATTATCAACATATTTTACAGCCACATCTCCACGTGCATATCCGTAACGTGTTTTACGGTAGTAACGCTTTTTAATTAGCAGCGGTAGGCGTTTTTTAACATCGGCCCACTTATCAGGACTTGCCCCTTGCTGCTCAGTGATAATACGTGCATCGTTAACATGTCCCCAACCTACATTATATGCCGCCAATGCTAGCCACGTGCGATCTGGTTGCGGAATACGATCAGGAATGCGCTTAATGAGTTTACTTAAGTACTTAGCGCCACCGCGTATGTTTTGCTCAGGTTCTAATCTATTGGTAACACCTACTTGCTTGGCTGTGCTGCGCGTAAGCATCATAATACCACGCACCCCGGTTGGCGATTTTGCTCGTGGGTTCCACATCGACTCTTGATAACTCAATGCTGCAAGCAAGCGCCAGTCGAGAGTACCGGCATATTGCTCAAACCAAGGTCTGTAAGTAGGGAGTGTCTCTTTTATTGCTTCAATATAGGCAAGCGTATTAACGTAGTTAAATTGGCGCACATGGCCAAAGTACTTCTCTTCGAGCACGTAAAGCTGGTTACTTTGCTTTACATCACCAAAAAATGGCACCAATAACGCGTATAAAGAATCATCTTTTGATTTGTTAAGTATCCACGCAATTGGATCGTTATGTGATACAGAAAAGCCAATACTTAAATTAGGGTGGTAGCGCCTAAAAAGAGATAATGTATGGGAATCAGCTAGCGTGTAATCTATTTCACCATCTATAACGGCTTGAAGTAGTTCCTCTTCATCAAACTCTTCGCTTTCGGTCCAGGTGAGTGATGGATTGTTTTTCTTAATTTTTTGTAGGGTAAGCGAATGGCTACTTTTAGCTATTACAGTAAAGTTACCATCTAAATCATCAAATTCTCGCGGACGAACACGCCCTTGCTTATAAACAAGTTTTTGGCTAATTGTTCTGTAGGTAGGGCCATATCTATATTGCTGCGCGCGCGCTTTATTGTATGTAAGGCCTGAGGCAATTAAATCTAAGTCGCCACTTTCAAGGCGCGCAAACATGTCTGATAAATTAAAAAAGGGGACTATTTCAAGCTCAACACCTAGGTAATCGGCAAAAGCTTGAGAAAGCTCATATTCAAAGCCTTGCTCGCCTTGAACTGCTTGATAATAATTACTGGCACTAGCCAGCGTGCCCACGCGTATTTTATTTTGCTCTTTAATTTGAGCAAGTTGGGTTGACTGTTCTTGCATATCACATGCACATAACAGCATAACTAAAGTAATGATTATTATTAGTTTTTCTTTGAACATTCAGTGCCCCTCATACGCGCTAGCACCCGTTATAGCAAAACTTAGCCATTTCGTCACTTTCCCTTTTATTTTATTAGCTAAAACGGATTATAAATAAAGCTAAAAAGTTAATTTTATGAAAAGCGCAATTTGGAGTTAAATCTGGATGCTACTTAGACTATAATGTCGCCCTAAAATATCGTTCAATCCCTAACCCCGGATGAAATTATCTATGTTGATCCTTCGTGGTGCACCAGCACTGTCAGAGTTCAGAGTTAATAAAATTTTAGCGCGTTGCAAACAATCGCAACTTCCAGTCACCAACGTATATGCCGAGTATGCTCATTTTGCCGACTTAACATCGCCTTTGAGTGTTGATGAGCAAACCAAGCTTGAAAAGCTACTTACTTACGGTCCAACTATTGCCGAGCATACCCCAGCTGGCACACTCATTTTAGTTACACCTCGCCCTGGCACCATTTCGCCTTGGGCATCTAAAGCAACCGATATAGCGCATAACTGTGGCCTTAAACAGGTTCACCGTGTAGAGCGCGGTATTGCTTATTATATAGAAGGTGAACTAAGTGCAGAGCAACTTGTACAAGTAACGGCGCTATTACACGACCGTATGACTGAAGCAACACATACTGAGCTTGAAGCTGCAGCGCAGTTATTCCGTAATGATTCTCCGCGTGAAATGTCATCAGTTGATATTTTAGGTGGTGGTCGCGAAGCGTTAGCTGCCGCAAACGTTGAGCAAGGTTTTGCCCTTGCCGATGACGAAATTGACTACCTAGTAGAGAACTTTAAAAAGCTAGGTCGTAATCCTAACGACATAGAATTATTTATGTTTGCCCAAGCAAACTCAGAGCATTGTCGTCATAAAATATTTAATGCTGATTGGACAATTGATGGCATTGAACAGCCAAAATCGCTGTTTAAAATGATCAAAAATACTTTTGAGCACAACCCTGAAAATGTATTGTCGGCGTATAAAGATAACGCGGCAGTAATGAAAGGCTCAAAAGCGGGTCGCTTCTTCCCGAATGCGCAAGGTGAATATGCGTATCATCAAGAAGACATTGAAATATTAATGAAGGTAGAAACGCATAACCATCCAACGGCTATTGCACCGTTTTCGGGTGCGGCTACCGGTTCAGGTGGTGAAATTCGTGACGAAGGTGCAACAGGGCGTGGTTCTAAGCCAAAAGCAGGTTTAGTTGGCTTTACGGTTTCTAACTTACGTATACCAGGTTACGAGCAACCGTGGGAAAGCGACTTTGGTAAGCCTGGTCGTATAGTCAATGCTCTTGATATTATGATGGATGGCCCACTGGGCGGTGCTGCATTTAATAATGAGTTTGGTCGTCCTAATTTATTAGGTTATTTCCGCACGTACGAAGAAAAAGTAACAAGCCACAATGGGGAAGAGGTACGTGGTTACCACAAACCAATTATGCTTGCCGGTGGCTTAGGAAATATTCGTGCTGATCATGTTCAAAAAGGCGATATTCCAGTAGGCGCAAAACTAATTGCGCTAGGCGGCCCTGCTATGAACATTGGTTTAGGCGGTGGTGCTGCATCAAGTATGGCATCGGGTCAATCAAACGAAGACTTAGACTTTGCCTCTGTACAGCGTGAAAACCCTGAAATGGAACGTCGTTGTCAAGAAGTCATCGACAAATGTTGGCAGTTAGGCGACGAAAACCCAATTGCATTTATTCATGATGTAGGCGCTGGTGGTTTATCAAATGCGTTTCCTGAACTGGTAAACGATGGTGGCCGTGGTGGTAAATTCCAACTACGCGATATCCCTAACGATGAGCCAGGCATGGCACCTCATGAAATTTGGTGTAATGAATCGCAAGAGCGCTATGTACTTGCTGTAGGTATTGAAGACTTTGACCGTTTTGAAGCAATTTGTAAGCGTGAACGTGCACAGTATGCAGTGATTGGTGAAGCAACCGCTGAACCTCATTTAACTGTAGCCGATAGCCATTTTGATAATAACCCTGTCGATTTACCGCTAGATGTATTGTTAGGTAAAGCGCCTAAAATGCACCGCGATGTAACATCTCAGCAAGTAACTGGTACTGCCATAGATGCAAGCGCTATTGACGTAGCTGATGCCGCTCAGCGTTTGTTACGCTTACCTACAATTGCAGAAAAAACATTCTTAATTACTATTGGTGACCGCTCGGTTACCGGTTTAGTAGCACGTGATCAAATGGTTGGCCCTTGGCAAGTACCTGTTGCTAACTGTGCGGTTACTGCGGCAACGTACGATACTTATCACGGTGAAGCTATGTCACTCGGCGAGCGTACTCCGGCGGCATTATTAAATTATGGTGCTTCGGCTCGTTTAGCGGTGGCAGAGTCGTTAACTAATATTGCCTGTGCAAATATTGGTAGCCTTGAGAACATTAAGCTATCTGCTAACTGGATGGCTGCAGCGGGTCACCCTGGCGAAGACGCGGGCCTTTACGAAGCCGTAAAAGCGGTAGGTGAAGAGCTTTGCCCGGCACTTGGTTTAACTATACCTGTAGGTAAAGATTCTATGTCGATGAAAACGACATGGAAAAACGATGATGATAGTGCTGAGCAATCAGTAACGTCGCCGTTATCGCTTATTATTACAGCCTTTGGTCGTGTTGACGATGTACGTAAAACAGTAACTCCACAGTTACGCACTGATAAAGGCGACACTTCGCTTATTTTAGTTGATTTAGGTGCTGGTAAAAACCGACTGGGCGCATCAAGCCTTGCACAGGTTTATAAGCAGCTTGGTGATATTACACCAGATGTAGATAGCCCTGAGTTACTTAAAGGCTTTTACAATGCTATGCAAGCACTTGTCGCAGATAGCAAACTACTTGCTTATCATGACCGTTCAGACGGTGGTTTATTTACTACCGTAACTGAAATGGCATTTGCTGGGCACACAGGTGTGACTGTTGATTTAGCGGGTTTAACTGGCTCAGATCTAGAAGCGCTTTATAACGAAGAGCTTGGCGCTGTAATTCAAGTGGCTAACAGCGATTTAGATGCCGTAAAAGCAGTGTTAGAACAACACGGTGTAGCTGCAATTAGTCACGTGATTGGCTCGCTTAATAGCGACGATAGCATTGTATTTAACCGCGGCGAGCAAACTGTACTTAATCACACTCGTACTGAGCTTCGTACTATTTGGGCCGAAACAACGTACCAAATGCAAGCACGTCGTGATAACCCTGATTGTGCTAAGCAAGAGTTTGATGCCAAGTTTGATGCAAAAGATCCAGGCTTAAACGTAAAACTTAACTTTGACTTAAACGAAGATATAGCTGCGCCATACATTGCGACAGGTGCTAAACCACAAATGGCTATTTTACGTGAGCAAGGCGTTAACTCGCACCTAGAAATGGCTGCTGCGTTCAACCGTGCTGGTTTTGCCGCTGTTGATGTGCACATGAGCGATATACTCGAAGGGCGTTTAACTCTTGAGCAGTTTAAAGGCTTAGTGGCATGCGGTGGTTTCTCTTACGGTGACGTATTAGGCGCCGGTGAAGGTTGGGCTAAGTCTATATTGTTTAACGATATGGCACGCGATCAGTTCCAAAACTTCTTCCACCGTGAAGACACCTTTAGTTTAGGTGTATGTAATGGTTGCCAAATGTTATCAACGCTTAAAGAGCTAATTCCAGGTACTGAGCATTGGCCTCGTTTTGTAACTAATAAATCTGAGCGTTTTGAAGCACGCTTTAGCTTAGTAGAAATACAAGAGAATCCGTCTGTGTTCTTCAGTGGTATGGCGGGATCGCGTATGCCAATTGCTGTATCTCATGGTGAAGGCCATGCTGAGTTTGCCAATGATGCTGCCACTCAAGCTGCGCTTGAAAGCGGTACTGTCGCGGTTAAATTTGTAGATAACTACGGTAACCCTACAACGCAATACCCAGCTAACCCGAATGGTTCACCAGAAGGTATTACCGGTATTACCTCTACTGATGGCCGTGCAACAGTAATGATGCCGCACCCAGAGCGTGTATTTCGCGCTGTAGCTAACTCGTGGCACCCAGATGAGTGGAAAGAGGATAGCCCGTGGATGCGTATGTTCCGCAATGCACGTAAAAATGTAGGCTAGTGATCACAATCACTCCCTATACAAGCTAGATTCATAATCTAGCTGTAAAATAAAAAAGGCTGCCTGTGCAGCCTTTTTTGATTGCGTAGATTTAAAATTACGATAATTTGTTAGATATAAAGCTTATTAAGGATAGTATGTTAAAGCGCATTGGTTTAATTGTTGGTTTTGTATTACTAAGCATAGTATTGCTTGGTTATGTATTTCGTTTGCCATTATTACAATGGGCTGTAGCGCCTCAGCTTGAAAAAGCGGGCGTTACTTTAAGTTGTTTAGACTTTTCGCTTACCAGCAAGCTAAATGTGCATGTACAAAAAGCGTGCTTGAGTTACCAAAACCAAGAGCTTGTTGTTACAGGCATTACCGCAAATACTCGCCATGTTGAAATTAAACATGCGGCGCTTAATATAAATTCACTTCCTCAAAGTGATAAAGCAAGTAACCCTGCAACAATTTTAGATTTAGCCCTGCCCGAAAAAAGACCAACAATTACAGTTGAGCAACTAAGTATAAACAGTGGATTTTTAAATCAGCCATTAATTTTAAGTATTAACGAGCCTAAGCTTAACCAGTTTGTAGTAAGTGGTGATTTAAGTGCCAGCGCAACGCTTTACAATAATAAGGTACAAGGGCTGCTTAAAGTTAGTGATGAATTGCTTAAACAATTACTTAAAACCGATAACGCGTTATTAAGTCGGCTTAGCTTTAATACGTCGCAAGCATTTAGCTTTAATGGAATAGAGGGAAGCACCTCTGGTAATTTACAGGCGCGGTATGACTATAAATTTAAGAACTGCGACATTAGTAATAATACTGAAGGGGTGCTAAGCGCTGCGTATAATTTAAATAGCCAAAAGCTTGGGCTAGACTCAAGTAAGCTTAAAAACAATGTAACGCTTGGTAATAACTGCCAATCTCTTATTCCTGAAGGTGACTACAAAGCCTTTGCAGTTAAGCAACTTCCCCTTAATTGGCAGTGGGCTTTACCTAAACCAATAAGCCTAGTAGGTAATAATTTAACCTTGCCGTTAATAACGCTTACAAGCGATGAGCAAAGCGAGCAAGACATAGACATAACTTTTACAGATACGTTTGTTAATACAGCTACACCGTTGCAAAGTGCGCGCACGCAGCTTAAAGCACAGCTACACACTGATGATATAAGGGCTGTAGTGCTAAACACGCAGCTTGAAAACGCACAACTAAGTGGAGATTACGATATTGCGCTTACTGCTTTGCCTGAATTTTTACCGGCTCAGGCTAATAATGTAAAAGCCTACGGCGACTTTATACTTACTCAACTTATTGACTCTAAACCCATAGGTAAAGTAAGTACTACATTTAGCTTTAACAAAGCCGTTGCTTATGGCACTACTATTAACGCTTACACAGGTAAACTAGTGGCAAATATGAATGAAGAGCTCGATGCAAGCGTGGTTTTAAAAAGTGAGTTTAAAAGCGCTCAATACGATGAGTATAAGCTCACTGGTATCAACAATACCCTCAGTGCAAAGGCAAACTTAGGCGTGGGTGAGTTATTTGCTCATTTAGCAGCGAATACTCAAATAAGTACACTGACAAGCCCGAGCATTGATTTAGAAAATATAAACGTGGATTCAAAGGGCATTCAAAGCCGAGCGCTTAAAGCGTCTCATCATATATTTGTAAACGGTATAGAGCTGGTGGCTAATCACCATATTTCAAAAGTAGAACACCCGTTTGAAGTAATAGTTCCGCAGCAAAATGTACTTTCGCTAAATTCAATTATTAGCCAATTTGAGCCGTTAGCTCAACTCACTCAAGGCGAGTTTGGTGGGCGTATTAGTGGCGATGTTAACTTACAAAAAGCCAATTTTAATTTAACTATTGATAACACCAGCGCGCTTTATAACGATTACTTAGCTAATCAGTTTAGGGCGCAACTTAGTGGGCAATATGATTCAGGACAGCTTAATGTTGAGCCTACTACCTTTAAGGTTAATGAATTAAGAGCGGGCGCGGTAGTTAATAATATTAATGGCAAAATAGAAGTGGTAAATAATAGCGCGCAAGCATTTGATGTAAGTGGCAATGTGTTTGGTGGGGTATTTGAATTAAATAAATACTCGCTTTTAAAATCGCAGCAAACAGCTAATGTTACGTTTGAAAATGTTGATGCCAGCAAATTAATAACGCTTGACGATAAGTCGGGTATTACCCTAACAGGTAGGCTAAAAGGAACGTTGCCATTTTATTTTGATGAAACGGGGATTGAGGTAAAAAATGGCAGCCTAGTCAATCAAGGCCAAGGGAGGCTTATTATTAGTAATAACGCAGCGTTTGACTCTGTTATGCAACAGCAACAAGAACTACAGCCTGTACTGAGCTTACTTAAAAACCTTGATATACAAAAACTTAATAGTACAGTAGCACTTAAAAGTGATGGCTGGTTAAATTTAGGTGTTAACTTACAAGGCTTTAATGAGCCACAACAGCAGCAAGTTAATTTTAACTATAGCCACGAAGAAAACGTGTTTACGCTACTAAGAGCGCTAAGATTAAGTGACGAAATAACACAAAAAGTTGAGCAGCAATATTCTCAAAAAGGAAACTAATGATGAAAAATTCGTTAAGCATTAAGGCAATCATTGCCCTTGCTGCTATTAGCGCATTGAGCGCATGTACACACAGAGTAGAAGTAGCAGCTAAAGAGCCAATAACTATCAACCTTAATGTAAAAGTAGATCACGAAATTCGTGTGAAGGTGGATAAAGAACTCGATACCCTGTTCAGTGACGACAGCGAATTATTTTAGGAGCTAAATGATGACTATAAAAAATAAATTAAGTATTGCCACTTTAATTAGTGCGGTGTGTTTGTCGTTTTCGGCGTGGGCGATTAGTTTAGATGATGCTAAAAGCCAAGGATTAGTGGGTGAGAACAGTTCGGGTTATTTAGGCTTAGTTGTACAAAATAGCGAAGCTAAAGCCGTTGTTGAAGAAATTAACGCAAAACGCAAAGCTCAGTATTTAAAACTAGCTAAAAAGAACAATTTATCGCTCGCCCAAGTAGAAGCACTCGCAGCGGCTAAAACAATCGAAAAAACCCAAAGTGGTCATTATGTTGAAGTAAATGGCAGCTGGGTTAAAAAGTAACATTGAATTTGATACATAAAAACCGAGCGGTTATACGCTCGGTTTTTTTATGCCTTCTAAAAGCTGCTGCCAAAAGTCGATGCCTTTTCGCCTTGCAAGTTTAATATTGTGCTCAGGAATAGATTCTGGCTCGTCATAGCTTTCAAGCGCTTCACTCATACTTAGTTCGCGTATTAAATGCAGTGTAGGGTAGGGAGCTCGGTTTGTATAATTTGCGGCATCATCTTCGTCGCTGTCGGCAAATACGTAGTCAGGGTGGAAATTAGCAATTTGATATTTACCTTCAAAGCCTTGTGCAACCAGTAGCGCATTGGCTAAATCAACTAAATCTAAAAAGTTTTCAAAATCGCTAAAGCCTTTATCAAACAGTATTAATGTGGTTTCACGCTCTGGATTTTGATCAAGCTGTGTGCATTGCTCAAGCATATCCATTACTGCATCATCAATTTTTACTGCTGGGCTAAGCACATAATGAATGCAGTTGTTCTCAACTTCTTTGCGGGCAAAAGGACAAAAGTTATATTTTACAATTACAGAGGTTACCCACTCACGGGTTTGAATAATAGCTAAATTGGTCATGCTTGTGGCTCTAAATACTGATTAATTATGGTTAATGTTTTTTTTATGGCGCCTTGGTTTTTTAATACGCACTGCTGCGCTTTGTTCCCCAAAGTTTGGCAGGCTTTAGTGTTTTGGCTTAAATTAATTAATTGTGTAGCAAGCTCATCGGTATTTTCAACAACCACAGCGCCTTTTAACTTTATAAGCTCAGGATATACATGATCAAAATTATACGTATGTGGGCCAGTTATAACACCAACTGAAAAAGCTGCAGCTTCAAGTGGGTTATGCCCGCCGCGGCGAATTAAACTGCCGCCTACATAACTTACATTACCTGCGCCATATAAACATTGCAGCTCGCCAAGTGTATCAGCTAATAGTACGTGCTCGTTTTGATAGTTATTGTTGCTGCGACGACTAAAACTAAGGGGGCTTTGAGCTAACGTGTCGGCTACTTTATCAAACTGTTCAGGGTGTCGAGGGGCAATAACTAAAAGTGCATTTGGGTACTTTTTTAATAGTTGCTGGTGGGCATTTAATATCATTTCGTGCTCAAGTGGGTGAGTAGAGCCTGCCACCCATACAAACCGCTCTTGAGTTTTATATTGTGCTTTAAGGTTTGAAACTGAAGCTAGCTGCTCATTGCTTGGGCTTATATCAAACTTAATTGAGCCTGTAACATGGCTTTTTGAGGGGGTTAAACCTAGCTCAATAAACCGCTCAGCATCTTTTTTATTGTGACTTGCAAGTACCGTGATTGAACGCATAATTATCTGCGTTAACTTGGCAACCTTTTGATACCCTTGTTGCGATTTTTCGCTCAAGCGAGCATTAAGTACCAGTACCGGAATATTCTTTTTATGGCTTATTGCCATTAAGTTGGGCCAAAGCTCGGTTTCTAATATACATAGTGCTTGTGGGTTTATACGTTTTAAAAATCGGGCGGTCGAAAGCGGGAAGTCCATAGGTAAATAACTACACGCCACGGTATTTTTAAACTGATTAATTATTTGCTCGCGACCTGTAGGGGTATTGCAGGTAATAAGTATATTAAGCTGTGGGTGTTGTTTTTGCAGCGCTTTAATAAGTGGTGCAGCTGCAAGTACTTCACCTACAGAGGCGCAGTGCACAACTAACGGTTTGCCTTTGCTTGTAAATAAGCTTTTGCTTACAAAGCCAAAACGTTCTTTAAAGTGTGCGCGGTAGCCTTTGTTTTTTTTACCTCTTAATACATATAAGTAAAATATAATCAGCGGGCTAATTAAAATTAAAGCGAATGAGTAAAAAATGCGTGCCATACTGAACTTTTATTGAGGTAAGTGCCCTTAGTTTAACGCGAAAGTGATAATTTCTGAACATGTGAAGCACTAAATTATGCTCCAGTTCAGCTATATTCCTATAAAATACACACAACTAAATAAAACTGTGGAATAATGGATTTAATTTTTTCCTGCCATTTCAGTTCCTAGAGGAATTTTTCATGTCAATTATCGATTCTGTGGCAACAAGCTACGTTGAAAGTTTAAACCGTCATCAAGCCTTATTTGAAACGATGGAGGCTTATCATCAAGAGTCTATGCAGTTATTAGAAGCATGCCATAGTGCATTACAAGCTGGTGGTAAGGTTATTTGGTTTGGTAACGGCGGAAGTGCAGCGGATGCTCAGCATTTAGCGGCCGAATTTGTAGTACGTTATAAATTAGAGCGCGGACCGCTTGCGTCTATGGCATTAACAACCGATACGTCAATTCTTACTGCGCACAGTAACGACTACCATTTTGATACCGTGTTTGAGCGCCAAGTTCAGGCGCTTTGTAAACCAGAAGATTTAGTGATTGGTTTAACAACATCAGGTACCAGTGCAAATATTAATTTAGCACTTGAAGCCGCTAATAAAATTGGCGCATTTACTGTTGCATTAACAGGCCGTGATGGCGGAAAAGTAAAAAACATTGCCAAGCTGCCAATTATTATCAAAAACGATGAAACAGCACGCATTCAAGAAGCGCATATGTTTATTGGCCACTGGTTATGTGAAGCCATAGATATGGTTGTTGCGGAGCAGCAGTAATGGATTTATCGCTATTAAAAAACTTATCTAAAGCGCGTATTTTAGTGGTGGGCGATGTAATGCTCGATCGCTACTGGTACGGTGACACAGGGCGTATTTCGCCAGAAGCGCCAGTCCCTGTAGTAAAAGTAAGCAAGTTTGAAGACAAAGCCGGTGGTGCTGCCAATGTTGCCAAAAACATTGCTAGGCTTGACGCCAAAGTAGGGTTACTTGGCTTAATTGGTGAGGATGAAAGCGGGCAAATTTTAGAAACAATTTTAAAAGGTGAAAAAATAAGCTCACAGCTTGTGAGCGTATGTGATTTACCGACTATTTCTAAAATGCGCGTTATTAGCCGCCATCAACAACTTGTGCGCCTTGATTTAGAAGAGACATTTACTGAGCAGCATAGCCAGCTGTTATTAAATCGCTTAGAGCTGGTGCTTGATGAGTACGACTTTGTGGTGTTTTCTGATTACAGTAAAGGCTCACTAAGTTTAATTAAAGAGATGGTGAGTATTGCAAAAGCAGCGGGTAAAACCGTACTTATCGACCCTAAATCGCCAGACTTACACTTATACGAGGGCGCAGACTACATTACGCCTAACTTGCATGAGTTTAATTTAGCAGGTGGTAAAACTGGCTCTGAAGAAATTTTAGCGCAAAGTGCCCGTGAGTTGATTAGTAAAAATGGTATTAAAGCCATGCTACTTACACGCTCAGAGCAAGGCATGTCACTGATTAATGCCGATGAAAAACACGACTTTGCAGCTCAGCAGCTAGAAGTAAGCGATGTAACTGGCGCAGGTGATACCGTTATTGCAACTTTAGCTGTAATGCTTGGTGCAGGTATGGCCCCTAAAGATGCGGTAGAAATTGCCAATTTAGCTGCGGGCATTGTGGTAAGTAAACTGGGGGCAGCTACAGTGTCACCAGAAGAGTTAAGCCAAAAGCTTGGCCAGTACTTACACACTAATGGTGAGCACTACCAAACGCCGTTTGATGATGTACTGCAGCATATTGAGTTTGCAAAGCAAAACGGCGAAACCATTGTATTTACCAATGGTTGTTTTGATATTTTACACGCAGGCCACGTGCGCTATTTAGCACAAGCTAAAGCGCGCGGAGATAGACTCGTTGTTGGGTTAAATAACGATGAATCTATTACCCGTTTAAAAGGCCCTGAGCGTCCGATAAACCCGCTTGATGAACGCGCGATGGTATTAAGTGCTCTTGCCTCTGTTGATTGGGTAATCCCCTTTGGCAGCGCTGAGGAAAACGATACACCCGCTAAATTAATCGAGCAAATTAGCCCTGATATTTTAGTAAAAGGTGGCGATTATACTGTAGAGCAAATAGCTGGTGCCGATCATGTACTGCGCCATGGTGGAAAAGTAGAAGTGCTGACATTTTTAGATGGTTGCTCAACATCAAAAGTGATTAGTAAAATAAAGCAGTAATATAGATATTTTTTTAAATAAAAAGGGTTGAAAACTGCGTTTTCAACCCTTTTTATTATCACTCTACAACTTTTTAAAAGTTATATTCGTACTTAGCAAACGCAGATGTGTCGTTTTCAGCGCCATCATTGTTTGATGCAAAAGCGCCCAGAGTTAAACGTCCACCCATTGCAAGTTGCCTGTAACGTAGTTCAACCTGTTTTGAGTTATAACCCGTTTTAGTAATTGTATTACCTAAATCTGGATTATTAGGGTAGCGGTCGCGATTATCGCTGTTGTAATCAACGCTACGTAATTTTACTTGCCAGTCATCACCGTTTGAAAGTTGCCCAAGCAGTGTTAAAACCACCGATTGTGCATCGTTATCAAAGGTTGAGCCTATGGTGCGGCCATGGTAACGGTAACCTGATTTATAATCTGAGTGCTCGTAATAACAGTTTTCATTAGTTGATTCAGCAGTGCACGAAACACCCGTATCGATATATTCAACATTCACTAATACACTTTGATCGTAAATACGTTGGGTCGTTTGCACACCAAATAAGTAAGCTCTATCGGCAGGTTTAAACTGTGAGCTGGCATCTTCACCTACGGTACTGGCATAAATGGCATAGGGGTGGCTAAATAATGTATCAGACCAACGAACGTCTATACCGGCAAGCTGGTTACCAATTTTAGACTCTAATGAGCTATCGCAACTTTCATTGCCGTCAATACAGTTAGTTTGCCCAGTAATAACATCAATAAAGTCACCGGCAGAGCTTGGTTGGCCTTCGCCAGCCCATTGTGCAGACCAACTTAACGCAATTTCCAACTCTTGAATTGGACGAAAGTTTAAACGGCTGCTCCACAGTAACGCATCAGGAATTACGCGGGTTGATTCCAGCTTTGCCATTTGGGCGGTAAAGCTCCATTGGCCTATCCAGCTTAACCACGGTGTTTCAAAAGCAGTGCTTTGCTCACGCGTTACACTCAAAGCAGGTAGTGGCTTTGCATTACCCGACATAATTAAACTGTTATCAACACCAGGTCCCCAAAATTGCTCTACGGCGCCGGCTCTAAAAATCCAATTACCTAAGCGGTATGCTAAATAGCTATCGTCAAATGAGGTGTCGTTACAATCTTCCAGTGCTTGCTCATTTGCGGCTATATCATCAGTTGTTTTACCTTCAATTAAACACTTTTTGCCATCGTTTCGGTAGTTAATTGCAACCTTTGCTGCAAAATTATCCCCAAGGTAAGCGTATGCTGCGCTTAATTCAGACTCTTGAGTGTTTGTAGCGCCAAAGCTTGTAGCTATAATTGGATCTGATGCTGCAAAAGCTGAAAGTTGTACACTATGAGAACTACCATTTTCTGATTTATAACGATGTTTTACACGAAGTAACGCATCTTGTAAGCTCGGTGATAAAAGCTCAAGCTTGGTAGACTCAACCTCTCCAATAAAGCTTTTCCACATTAAAGGGTACGTTGTTACGGGCGCTAAAATAACGCCAGCATCAGCAAGCTGTTGAATATCGGCTCTGAGTCCGTAGTCGTCTGGTTTTACCCATGGCTCTGCATTTACTGATACGCTCATAGCGCAAAATAGAGAAGAAAGTAGGAAAATTCTGTTTCGCAAAGTTCAGATCCTTGTGATTAAGATTGCGGCTAAGTTTACCAACCTAGGGCGGTTAATGCAGTAAATAATCAAAATAATAGCGTTAATTTAATGTATAAAAATGTAACCTATCTATCGTAAAAACTATGGTGTTGATATACTGCTGCGCAAATAGGAAATAGAGAATGCAATGAGCAACAAACGACTTTTATTTATACCCGTATCATCACCGCAAGGGATTGGTGAATACATGCGCTCGTTGTTGCTAGCTCAAAGCCTACAAAATGAATGCTCAAATACTCTCGATATACACTTTATTTTAAATAAGCACACTGCTTATGCTAAAAGCTGTCCATTTAATACAACTTTACTTGAACATTCGCCGACAAAAGAGCTTGATAAGGTATGTCAATTTATAACTGAATATAAACCAGATGTTGTAATTTTTGACTGCGCAGGGCGCGCTGCACATATGAAGGCGGCTAAAAAAGTAGGCGCAAAAGTAGTGTTTATTTCTCAGCACGCAAAAAAACGTGCTAAAGGCTTAAAACTCAATCGTATTAATTTAATAGATAGTCATTGGGTAGTGCAACCCGATTACTGTATTGAGCCACTTAGCTGGGCAGAAAAAACCAAAATAGATATGTTTTCGCTAGCTATGCCCAAAAATGTGGGGCCTTATATTGCGTTTTCTTCAAAGCAACAAACTCAGCAAGTGCTAGATACCTATAAACTCGACAAAAAAGATTATTTTATTGTTAGTGCAGGCTCTGGAGGTCATTTGCTCAATGGTGAGAATTGCGCAGATGTTTTTTTTGCTGCCGCAGAGCAAATCTCATCTAAAACGGGATTAAAAGGGATGGTGGTCTTTGGCGCTAATTATAATAAGACCTTACCAACATCGAGTACAGTAATTAGTCTCACAAGCTTAGATAACAGTGAGTTTTTATCGCTGTTGGAACAAGCTAAATTTGCACTATTAAGTGCAGGCGATACCTTATTGCAAGCTATTGCTGTAAACACTCCTGCTGTTGCTTGTGCTATTTCAAAAGATCAAAATGAACGTCTAACTAGCTGTGAAAGTACAGGCGTAGTACTTAAAGCTCGTTTTGATAAAAACGACATTGTAAATAAAGTAGAAGCCTTACTTATAGAGCCTCACTTTAAAGAACTTTTGAGTAAATACTCACGCATTAAAAGTCCGCAAGGTTATGAAGTTATAACCCAAGGTGTAAAAAATATGCTATTGGATAAGCATTAATGAATGTTGTTATTGTAATTGATTCATTAGCGGGTGGTGGTGCTGAAAAAGTGATGCTAACCCTTGCTCAGCAACTTATAAAAGAGCATTGCGTAACCATTTTATCGCTGGCAGATAATTTTGAATACGCTATACCCGAGCAAATAAAGGTAGAGAGTTTATTTACTGATAGGGCATCTAAAGTCGATCGCTTTTGGAAAATAAATAAAAGCGTAGCAAAGTTAGAGGCCTGGTTTAGTAATAAAAAACAAGACATAGGCGTGATAGATTTAGTGCTTTCAAACCTTGATAGAAGTAATAATTTACTCGCTAAAAGTGCAGTTAAAAATGTGCATTTTATTATGCATAACTCAGTAAATGCAGAGCTTGCAAGGCAAAAAAAATTAGGCCCATTTTCTTATCGCTATCTTAAAAAATCAAAACAAAATTTAAATAATAAGTCACTCGTTTGCGTATCTAAAGGGGTGGAGCAAGAAATCATCGAAGGCGATTTAATTACGCCCAGTGCAATAACCACTATTTATAATCCATTTAATTTAGCTGATATAAAACGCCAATCTAATGAAGTAAATACGGCTATCCCGCAGTCTCCTTATTTAATTCATGTTGGTCGCTTAGCTAAGCAAAAGCGCCACGATATTTTATTTGCAGCATTTGCCAAGCTTGATAAAAAATATAAATTGGTACTTTTATGTAATAAGCCAGTAAAGGCATTTAAACTTGCAAAAGAGTATGGCATTGAAGAGCAACTTTTTGTCCCCGGGTTTGAGCAAAACCCATATAATTGGATTAAACACGCGCAGGCGTTAGTTTTAAGCTCTGACTTTGAAGGCTTGCCAACAGTGTTAATTGAAGCGTTAGCAGTGGGTACGCCTGTCATAAGTACTAACTGTACCTTTGGACCAAGCGAAATATTGACTGGCGAACTGGCTAACTACTTAGTGCCTGTAGGAAATAGCGAAGAGCTATCGGCTAAAATAAAGCAAGTTTTAGCAAATAAGCCTAATGTAGAAAATGCGGAAATTTTGCAAAAAGTGAATGCTGAACTAGTAGCTCAGCAGTATTTAGCTTTAAGTTGTTAGCTTCTTTTCGTAAAGAGTACACAAAGCTTCCCAATCATTACTTTGCCAATTGAAGACGTTATTACGGCCTTGTTCTTTTAGGAATGAACGCTCCAAGCGAGCCATATTAGCTTGCTGCCACTGCGCGTTTGGCTGCTTAATTTCACCCCGATCAAAATCGATAATATATACGTCGCCTTTTTCATTAAATAAAATATTATTGATATTTAAATCGGCGTGATACACCCCTTTGTTATGAAATAACGCAAGAGTGTTGGCTATATTTTCAAGCTCTTCACTATTTAAAGGGCGCTGAATTAAAATGTCGAGCAGGCTTTTAGCACCGCTTACGGCTTGTGTAATTATATCGCCTCGGTAAATCAAACCACTTTGAGATACTTTAGCTGCAATGGGCTTTGGCACATTTAGGCCTAGTTCAATAAGCTTTACCATTAAGCTAAATTCTTTATACACACGGGTGTTTTCAAGGCCAGGGTAAAGGTATTGATCGCTTAATACCTTACCAACCAAACCGCCACGCCAATAATGCCTAAGTACAGCGGTTAAATTATCGTGTTTAAAAAACCATGCTGTAGCGCGGCCTTTTTTAGCTCCCACTATTTTATTTTGCTGTTGCCAATAATCTGCATCAAACCAGTTTATATCAACAAGGTTAAAATATTCTGGGTGGCTTAAAATAGTGTGCTTGCCTTGCTTTCGTGTTTTAAACATAGCTCGTTAAAATAATTCAATAATAGGTCTATATTAACGTGTTTTATGGCGCAGGATAAGTGCTTGCATTAACGCGAGTATAATTTAAGATCCGTGCATACTATTTAAAGCCTAACGGAATGCGTGACTCAAGTGCCTAATTACTCCTCTATTTGTATTTTAAGACTCTCTGCTATTGGTGATGTATGCCATGCGGTTAGTGCAGTTCAAGCAATTCAAAAAGCGCATCCTAATGCAAAAATAACGTGGGTAATGGGTAAAGTAGAGGCTATGTTACTTGCTGATTTATCAGGTGTAGAGCTGGTAATATTTGATAAAAAAGAAGGTAAGGCTGCGCTTAAAAAATTAAAAAACACCTTTAAAGGTAAGCAGTTTGACGTGCTTCTTAATATGCAGGTGGCACTAAGAGCAGGCTTTGTAGCACGCTGTGTACCTGCAAAAGTAAAATTAGGGTTTGATTGGGCGCGCTCAAAAGAGCTACACAGCTTATTTATAAATAAACGCATAGCAGCACAAAAAGAGGCGCATGTATTAGAAGGCTTTAAAGGTTTTGCTAAAGCGATAGGCGTAGATAATTATACGCCTACTTGGCAAATGCCTTACACGAGAGAAGATGAAGTTAAAGCGGATGAGTTATTAGGGCAAGACTATTTAGCTAATAAGTTATTTGTTATTTCGCCAGCGGCTAGTAAAGCTCAGCGTAATTGGTTGCCTGAACGTTATGCCGCACTTGCAGAACACGCACGCGCGCAAGGTTTTAACGTTGCTTTAACAGGCGGGCCTACCGAGCTTGAAGTAAACTTAGCAGAGAATATTATAAAACACTGTAACAGCCCTATTTTAAATCTTGTAGGTAAAACAAAACTTAAAGAGTTGCTATGTGTTTTGAAAAGAGCTGATTTAGTACTTGCCCCAGATACCGGCCCGGCTCACATGGCAGTAACCGTTGGTACGCCAGTAATTGGTTTATATGCACACTCAAACCCGGCTCGTACCGGCCCTTATTTATATCAAGACTACGTAGTTGAGGTTTATCATAAAAATTTACTTAAACAAACCGGTAAAACTGCGCAGCAAGTACCGTGGGGCACCCGAGTAAAAGGCGATGGTTTAATGGGCCAAATAAGCGTAGAAAGCGTTAAGGCAATGTTTGATCATGTTGTATTAAAAGAGTCTTTATAATGAGTGGACTACAAAATAAAGCCCTTTTTTTAGACCGTGATGGTGTTGTTAACGTTGATCACGGCTATGTATATCAAAGTGAAAAATTTGAATTTATTGACGGCATTTTTAGCACCTGTAAAAAGTTTTATGATGCAGGCTACAAAATTATAGTCGTTACTAACCAATCAGGTATTGGGCGTGGTTATTATACTGAGGCTG
This sequence comes from Pseudoalteromonas sp. S3178, assembly GCF_005886985.1. Lineage (NCBI taxonomy): Bacteria > Pseudomonadati > Pseudomonadota > Gammaproteobacteria > Alteromonadales > Pseudoalteromonadaceae > Pseudoalteromonas > Pseudoalteromonas sp. S3178. The sequence goes on from NZ_PNCW01000016.1 coordinate 22,856, forward strand.
ATTTTATAGCGCTCACCCAGTGGATGAAAACGCAATTTAGTAACCACAATATTGAAATTGCCGATGTTTATTTTTGTCCTCATCACCCTAAAAAGGCTTTACCAGAATATTTAAAGCAATGTGATTGCAGAAAGCCAGCTCCCGGTATGTTACTACAAGGCATTAAAGAGCATAACATCAACCCCAAGCACTGCATTATGGTGGGCGATAAACTTAGCGATATGCAAGCTGCAAAAAAGGCACATATTGCTACACGTGTTCTTGTACGTTCAGGTCAAAGTTTTGACGAAAACGCAAAGCAATCTGCTGATCTAGTAATTGATTCAATAAATGATTTACCTGCATTTATAACATTATAAACCTAACCCACTTATCAGTGTGTAAAGTGGCAGGAATTCCTGCCACTGCATGTGTTTGCGATAAACTGCAAACCGTGCATTTTACTCATGAAACTTTTACAATACCCACCATATTAAACAGTACCTGTTTACCCGTTCAATTAAATGGAGACCACAGATGAGAGCATCTGCTTTTTTTAGCCAGCTACAGCAGCAAATTGAAGACGTAAAAACCGAAGGTTTGTATAAAAACGAACGTATTATAAAGTCTCAGCAACAAGCTGAGATAGAAGTTGCATCAGGCAAAGTAATAAATTTTTGCGCGAACAATTACTTAGGTTTAGCAAATAGCCCTGAGCTAATAAAAGCAGCTCAAAATGGTTTAAACGATCATGGCTTTGGTGTTGCTTCTGTTCGCTTTATTTGTGGCACGCAGGATATTCATAAAACACTTGAGCAAAAAATTAGTGCATTTTTAGAAACCGAAGACACCATTTTATACTCGTCTTGTTTTGATGCTAATACAGGCTTGTTTGAAACAATTTTGGGGCCAGATGATGCCATTATTTCAGATTCATTAAACCATGCGTCAATTATTGATGGCGTACGTTTATGTAAAGCTAAGCGTTTTCGCTATGCGAACAACGACATGGCCGATCTTGAAAAGCAACTTATTGCTGCAGACGAAGCGGGTGCTAAAACGAAACTAATTGCTACCGACGGCGTGTTTTCTATGGACGGCGTAATTTGTAATTTAGAAGCCGTGTGCGACTTAGCCGATAAGTACGATGCTCTTGTAATGGTAGATGACTCACATGCGGTAGGCTTTGTTGGCGAAAACGGTAAGGGTACACCAGAGTATTGTAATGTACTTGACCGTGTAGATATTATTACCGGCACACTTGGTAAAGCTCTGGGCGGCGCGTCAGGGGGTTACACTTCAGGTAAAAAAGAAATTGTTGAATGGTTACGCCAGCGCTCTCGTCCATACTTGTTTTCTAATTCACTAGCACCTTCGATTGTTACAGCATCAATTAAAGTACTAGAAATGCTAGAAAATGGCGGTGAACTTCGCGCTAAGCTTTGGTCAAACGCTAAGTACTTCCGTGAGCAAATGGAAGCTGCAGGCTTTACCTGTGCAGGTAAAGACCATGCCATTATCCCTGTTATGTTAGGCGACGCTAAAGTAGCATCACTTATGGCTGATAAATTACTTGCAGAAGGCATTTATGTGACTGGCTTTTCATTCCCAGTAGTACCAAAAGGCCAAGCACGTATTCGTACGCAAATATCAGCAGCGCACAGTGTTGAGCAGCTTGATACAGCGATCGCTGCCTTTACTCGTATTGGTAAAGAAATAGGCGTTATTTAATTTTTAATAAACCGGAGTCTTTTCGGTTTTTTTGTTGAGTGTAATTCATGAAAGCATTATCTAAATTAAAAGCAGAGCCGGGCATTTGGATGACAGATGCGCCAAAACCAGAAGTTGGCCATAACGATCTGCTTATTAAAATTCGCAAAACGGCTATTTGTGGAACCGACGTTCATATTTATAAATGGGACGAATGGGCAAGTAAAACGATACCTACGCCTATGGTGGTTGGCCACGAATATGTAGGTGAAGTAGTTGATATGGGTCAAGAAGTTCGTGGTTTTGCTGTAGGTGACCGCGTATCTGGCGAAGGCCATATTACCTGTGGGCATTGTCGAAACTGCCGTGCTGGGCGCGTTCATTTATGTCGTAATACCACAGGTGTTGGTGTTAACCGTGAAGGTGCTTTTGCTGAATACTTGGTGATCCCTGCATTTAACGCCTTTAAAATTCCAGATAACATTTCAGATGAACTAGCGTCTATTTTTGACCCGTTTGGCAATGCTGTACACACAGCACTTTCGTTTGATTTGGTGGGTGAAGATGTCCTTATCACAGGCGCAGGCCCAATTGGTATTATGGCTGCAGCCGTTGCAAAACATGTAGGTGCACGCCATGTCGTAATTACTGATGTAAATGAATATCGCTTAGAGCTTGCCCGTAAAATGGGGGCTTCACGTGCTGTAAATGTTGCCAATGAAAAGCTTGAAGATGTAATGAATGATTTAGGCATGACAGAAGGCTTTGATATTGGCCTTGAAATGTCAGGCGTGCCAAGTGCATTTAATTCTATGCTTAATAACATGAACCATGGTGGTAAAATTGCCATGTTAGGTATTCCGCCATCAGATATGGCGGTAGATTGGAACCAAGTTATTTTTAAAGGCTTAGTGATCAAAGGTATTTACGGTCGTGAAATGTTTGAAACCTGGTACAAAATGGCAAGTTTGATTCAATCAGGTCTTGATCTAAACCCAATCATAACGCATCAGTATTCTGTAGATGACTTCCAAGCTGGCTTTGATATGATGATTTCAGGTCAGTCAGGAAAAGTAATTTTAAACTGGGATTAATTCCACAAAAAATTACAAGAAGGGCGGCTATGGCCGCCTTTTTTATTTAATTTATTAAAGAGATTTCAATGGCATTTAAAAATATTTCTATTGCGCAAACGCATGAGCTGTTAGATAAAGAAGACGTAGTAATTGCAGATATACGCGACCCAAACTCGTATCAAGCAGGGCATATTCCAGGCTCTGAGGCACTATCAAATGCAAATATAGCCCAATTTATGATGGAAAAAGAATTCGACCAGCCCATTATTATAGTGTGTTACCACGGCATGAGCTCGCAAGGTGCTGCAAGTTACTTAGTTGAGCAAGGCTTTGAAGATGTGTATAGCATGGATGGCGGCTTTACTGCCTGGGAAGCTGCATATAGCGAGAAAGTCGAACGATGATTGAACTTGGCAGTTTAAATAACCCGCGCGCCGCACAAGGCTTTATAGATTATTTAAAAAGCCAAGGTTTACAAGGGCAGTTAAGCTCCTCTGATGGTAGTAATGTAATTATTAGCGTTGCGCCTGAGCATTTTCATAAAGTACAACCTTTATGGGATGAGTTTGTACAAAACCCTAATCATGCACGCTATCAGCAAGCTTCTTGGGATGTAGGAAGTACGCAATCAGGACTTACCTACCAAGGACAGTCGCTTAACTTAATAGCGCGATTTAAAGCCCTTAGCTGGTTAAACCAAACGGTAAGTATTGTAAGTGTAATTATTTATTTTGCATTTTTACTCGGCGGCTTTGAGAAAATATACACCGCGCTTCAATTTAATCCTGCTCAGCCTTTAAGTTGGCTTACACCTGCACTCGTGCATTTTAGTGCTATGCATATAGTGTTTAATTTAATTTGGTGGATGTCGCTTGGTGATAATATTGAAAAACAGTGTGGTAAAATTAGCTTAGTAGGGCTTTTTGTTGTAACTGCGCTTATTAGCAACTGGGCTCAGTACCTAATTGTAGGCCCCAATTTTGGTGGCTTAAGCGGTGTGGTATATGGGTTATTGGGCTTTTGCTGGATCCATAGCTATTTAAACCCTAAGCGGCCTGCGCTAGTTAGCACACCAATCATTGGCTTTATGCTTATTTGGTTAGTACTTGGTTTTGCTGATGTATTATTTGTTGGCATGGCAAACTGGGCACATTTAGGTGGGCTTTTAAGCGGTATGGCCTACGCATTTACCGCTAATATTTTTAATGCAAAAAAATAGCTCTCTAGTGATACAGGTATTTAGTAAACAAGACTTCACGGATGATCTCTTGGCCTGTTTCCTCTTTGAGTAACATTTTTAATTTTTCAGCACATTTTGCTCTGATCTCTTCACGACCAGTTAACGACTTTATTTTTTCTTCAGGCTCTTTTGATAGTATTTCAACCAAGGCATCACGTAGTAATGGTGTATGGTGCTCAACTATAGCAATGTCTGAAGTATCGGTTAGCATTAAATCGATAGTAACCCTTACGTAGCCCATTTTTTTACTAGAGGCGCCAATATAGTTAGTGATTATATCTGGCTCAAAACCAAAGTATCCTACGCTCGACTCAGCACGAGCACTTAAGCTCATTATGCTAGCTAAAAGTGTAAAAAGACCTGCGTATACTATTTTTTTCATAATTTAGTGCGTTTCCGTAAACCAGTTATAAATAGTTTATACTTAATAGTAGGTAATAAACAGCGCCAAGCAATTATTTATCGGCAATAAAACATCACTTTTTCAAATGCTTTGGCAATGTTATCATCGCGTTGGTTTTTATTTTATCGAGCTATTGTGATTACTTATCCCTTGTCTATTTCTGCTAATTGGCAGTCCACTTCATCTGTAAGTGATTTATCTTCTGCTGAACAAGAATGGCTATTTGAGCCAAATTCTTTAACCGCTAAATTAAAAAGTAAATCACAAATATTTAGTGTGAAAGTGTTAAGTGAGCAACTATTTACTTTAAGTCCTGAGCAACAAAATTTGCTAAGTTGTGCTATTCAAACAGCAATTAATCGAGAAGTTATTTTACTGTGCGATAACGTACCTATGGTATATGCACAAAGCTGGTTACCTAAAAGTGATGCAAGCAACCCGTTGCATACTATAGGGGAGCGTCCGTTAGGGGATGTGATTTTTCAAGACCCTGCATTAAAGCGTACAGATATAGAAATAGCTTCTTTCAACTTCTCTCATTCAATACAACAATTAGTGACGTTGCTAAACTTACCAAACAGAGATCTTTTAGGGCGCCGTAGTGTTTTTTCCCTACACGAATATAAATTTTTAGTGTGCGAAGTATTTTTACCAGGAGCGTATTTGTACTCATGAAATTAGCCTCATTGCATATCAAGCATATTCCTTTTTATATTCAACTAATGCGTATCGATAAGCCAATAGGTACTTTATTACTCCTGTGGCCTACATACTGGGCGCTATGGCTTGCAAATAGTGGTATGCCTAGTTTGCTTAACTTTATTGTATTTACACTGGGAGTGGTTGTTATGCGCAGCGCCGGTTGCGTTATTAACGATTTTGCAGATAGAAAAATAGATGGAGCTGTTAAGCGCACTGCAGGGCGGCCGCTCGCTACTGGGCAAGTAAGCGCTGGTGAAGCATTAAGCTTATTTGCACTGCTTATTACCATTGCTTTTGTACTCGTGCTGTTGCTGGATATAAACACTATATTATTGTCGTTTGGGGCGCTTGCTTTAGCATTTTGTTACCCTTTTATGAAGCGTTATACCCAATTACCCCAAGTGGTTTTAGGTGCTGCGTTTGGCTGGGCAATTCCAATGGCCTATATGGCATCGATTAATTCAGTACCACCGCAAGCGTGGCTATTATTCATTGCTAATATCTGCTGGACTGTAGCCTACGATACTATGTATGCAATGGTCGATAGAGATGACGATTTAAAAATAGGGGTAAAGTCTACAGCCATCTTATTTGGTCAATTGGATCGTCATATTATTTTTATATTAAATACTGTATTTATCGCAATTGTTGCTTTTATTGGGTTAAGTAATAATTTAGGTGCGGTATTTGGCGTTGGCGTAAGTGTTGCTGCGGGTTTACTTATTTATCAGCAAACACTTATTCATAAGCGCGATAGAAGTGATTGCTTTAAAGCATTTTTAAATAACCATTATGTGGGCTTAGCTATTTTTATAGGGTTACTAGTTTCTTATCCAATGGCAGCTTAAAGCCTCTAGGCAGGCTTCAAACTACTTATTATTACTACCTTGGTGGGTCTATAATACCGCTTATAGAAGCGTTTTTTCTAAACCATCCGGCTATAGAGTAACGCTCATCAACGGCGGGTAATACTTCATGGGCAAAACGCTCACTTTCAAACATAACTAATGTACCCGCAGTTGGTTTAATCGTTATTTCTATTTCTTTACTTTTAGGTTTATAAATAACAAGTTCACCACCTTGCTTAGGTGTATTTAAATAAAGCACAGTTGTAAATACGCGATTAGAGCGTCCTTTAAATGCATCTATATGTTTTTTATAAAAGTCACCATTCGTATACTTTGCATAGTGACATTCGTAATCAAATAACCCCATAAAAAAAGTACGGTTTAGCGTTGTTTTTATACTTTGCATAATAGCTTGATAGGTAAGCTGCGCCTGAGAGCTGCCATCAAACCAATAGGTTTTATCTTTACGAATAGTTTTATCTATTTGTAAATCATTTAAACGACCAATACCGGCAAGACTAAAGTGAGGGTTTATACGGTGACAATCGGTTACTAACTCATTAACTAATTCAGCAATAAGCGCGTTATGAATTACGGCGTATCCTTGGCGTTCTATATCATCTAAATAGACATCGGAACCAAAAAGTGTGTTCATTCATGTCAGCTGTTTAAAAAAGGTGCGACAGTGTAGCCGAAAAACAGCTAAAAGCTACTGTTTATTATGCCGCACTTTTTTAATCATTAGTTAAACGTAGTGCCTGCTTTTTTAATTAGCGATAATAAGTGCTCTACATGTTCACTAATCGCTGTTTGTTGGCTTGTTTGCACTACAAGCTGTTCATGGCTTAAATCTTTATTCGTTTTTAATTGCACTAAATTCGAGTGTTCAGCAATTGTATTAGCATGCTCAATACTTGCAATTGCAAAGTGATTAGACTTAACAACGCCCGCTATTACTTGCTCAATACTGCCTACTTTAATACTTGATGATTTGTTTAAAGAGTCAATGGCTTCGTTTAGCATAGTTTGTACTTGTTTTGATTGGGAAAAACAACCGTACATAGGGTAACTATCTAAGTCGTGCTTACTGATATCGTTTTTATGAGCCAGAGGGTGGTTTGTTGACACAAATAAAACAAGCTGATCAGGTAAATGTATATCGCTTCCAATACTATTAATAGCTTGCGAATATACGCTTATGTCTATTTCTCCTTGCTGGAGTTTACGTGTCAGTTCTTGCTGGTCTTGTAGCTGCATCTCTATTTTAATGTGAGGATACTGCGCTAAAAATTGTCCGCACGAAATAGGCACGATGCTACTGGCCTTATTGGTATAGCCAATAACTAGCTTTTCATCAGCGTTGCCATTAACAGATTGAAAAATTCGTTTTTTAGTTAGTTCAAGTTCCGACAGTGTGTTTTTCGCGTAATCAAGAAAAAGCTCGCCTTCAGGCGTTAATTTAACAGAGCGGGTTGAGCGTTTAACTAATTCATATCCCATTTCATCTTCAAGAGTTTGAATGCTGCGCGTAAGCGCTGAAGTACTGATTTGGGTTTGCTCAGCTGCTTGTCTAAAGTGACGTAACACACCAAGCGCTACAAATTGCTCTAATTGTTCAAATCTCACTTTATAGTCCCTTTTTATAAGTAAGTCGCAGTTACCGCGAACATCAAATATATTAATTTTTATTCTAAAGATTAGTAAAATTTAATACTGAAATACGTTTGCAAGTTCATGCATGATTTAGGCAGGATACCCCCCTTTAAGTATTAATTAAAGAGAAAAGCGACCAAATAGTATTACTTTTTTAATTTAAAACTAGTTGTTCATTCTTATTTATTTATCTTTATGCAATTATTTTTATTTTAAAGTTATTTTTACTCAGTAAGTTAGATGTAAAAGGTTAAGTTTATTATTCTAGTTAATGAAAAGGTATATGCTCAAATTAGTAGCCCATACCATGTAATTGTTACAATCAATAGGTGTGCTTAAGCGTATACGTATTATTTTACAAAGTTACGGTTTACTCTGTTACTTAATGGCTTGTTTTCAATACTTTGTAGCTCTATTTCAATTGCATCACAAGATATGTGTATTTCAAAAAGAGAAGTTAATAGCGATAAGCTTAAACACGCCAAACTTACGCCAAATAAAATAATGCCAGTGGTATTAAATTCAATAAACAATGCAAACATTGATAGCGTGCAAAGTAAAAATGATGCTACACCATACACTTGCATAGTTCGAATCAGCTTTATTCGCTTTCTTAAATTAGTAATTTGAGCAACAACAACTGGACGTATAGACTCACCTTCTCGCGCATTTAGCTCTCTAATTAATTGCGCTAAAACTAAAAAGCGGTTTGTATAAGCAAGTAACAAAAGTGAAATTGCCGGAAAAAGTAAGCCAGGGGTCGTAAGAGTCATTGTTTTATCCTAAAAAGTTACTTACTACACAGTTTAGTAGAGTATCGTAGGATATTGTAAACGCAAAACAAATGAGGTGATAATTGCAAAATATTAATACTGAAAACTCTCACAATGCATTTCATTGGATAACACTCTACAAAGCTGACAATAATCTTGAAGCGAATATTGTAAAAGGGCTTATATTGAGTGCTGGCATAGAGTGTCAAATTCAAGGTGAAATGTTACAAGGTGCGTTAGGTGAAATCCCATTTGAGCAAACCCAAGTTAGTGTGCAGGTTTATGCGATAAAAGAGCGCCACGCGCGTGAAATATTGGTAAACTATCAGCAAGTAAAACAATCCGCTCCAGATTGGGTGTGCCCTAATTGTAATGAGCATAATGGATCAACATTTGATTTTTGTTGGTCATGTGAGACTCTAAAGAATGACTAAAGCGAATAATTTTCAACGTATTAGAGAGCTAAACTACTTACAAAAAGCAGTGCTAGCAGGTGCTTTAATTGAGCGTATGTTGCCAAACTACGGTTTATTTAGTGAGGCCACTGGTTTTGGTGATGAAGCATTACTACGTAGTGCGCTTAACGTTTGTTGGGAAAAAATATTACTACCTAAAAGTAAAATTGATCTTGAAAAACAAGTTGAAAAAATTGAGCCAAATGTTCCAGAGCTTGCTGACTTTGATATGTTTGGTACTTACCCTGCGATAGATGCTGCTACCTCTTTGTTAAGTCTTATGCATGGCCTTATGGGTCAAGATGAGCAAGAGTTTATTAGCGTAAGTAAAATTTCGCAGGCTACAGTAGCGCGTTTTATTGAATACCAAATGACTGTTGAAGGCGAAGTAGCTGACAATAAGGCAGTGCGTGAGCACCCATTAATGCAATACGAAATTGACGTGCTTAGGGAGCTAATCGACTTTGTTGAAAATATGGGGCGTATTACCTCAGAAAACGTTAAAGCACTCAAAAAGCAAGCTATCGCAGATGGGCAAACCAACATTGGTTTGGCGTTATAAACACATTAAGTAGTGATTAAAAGGCAGGAGAAGTACAGTGCGAATTTTGGGCATTGAGTCATCGTGTGATGAAACAGGTATTGCGATTTACGATGATGAAAAAGGCTTATTGGCTCATCAATTATACAGCCAAGTTAAAGTACATGCAGATTATGGTGGTGTAGTACCTGAGCTTGCATCGCGCGATCATGTTCGTAAAACATTACCACTTATTGACGCCGCTTTTGCTCAAGCAGGTTGCGGCCCTGAAGATTTAGACGGTATTGCCTATACCGCAGGCCCAGGCTTGGTTGGTGCGTTACTTGTTGGTACCTCTATTGGTCGCTCTTTAGCATATGGTTGGGATATTCCAGCTGTTGCAGTGCATCATATGGAAGGGCATTTACTTGCGCCTATGCTTGAAGAAGACGTACCTGAATTCCCTTTTATTGCTTTACTTGTATCTGGTGGTCACACCATGATGGTGAAAGTTGCGGGCATAGGCCAGTACGAAGTGCTTGGTGAATCGGTAGATGATGCGGCCGGTGAGGCGTTTGATAAAACTGCCAAACTGTTAGGGCTTGATTACCCAGGTGGGCCACGCTTAGCTAAAATGGCAGAGCAAGGTGTTGCAAAGCGTTTTGTATTTCCGCGCCCAATGACAGATAAACCCGGTCTTGATTTTAGCTTTAGCGGTTTAAAAACAGCTGCTTCTATTGCGATTCGTGAAAATGACGACGACGCGCAAACCAAAGCAGATATAGCCCATGCGTTTCAAACTGCAGTAATAGATACTTTAGTCATAAAATGTAAGCGTGCGCTTAAACAAACGGGTATTAAACGCTTAGTTATTGCCGGTGGGGTAAGTGCAAATACACAGTTGCGTTTACAGCTAGAGCGCGTAATGCACGGTATGAAAGGGCAAGTATATTATCCTCGCACAGAGTTTTGCACAGATAACGGTGCGATGATTGCTTATGCAGGTATGCAGCGTTTAAAGGCCGGCCAATTTGCTAGCCTAGATATGAAAACCAAACCACGTTGGCCAATAGATAGCTTAGAAGCTATTTAAAGCTAGTGTTTTTTGTCATCAGTGGGGGCTTTTTTAGCGCCCACTTTTGGTTCGTCTCCGCTAAATAAACGAATTATATTAGTGCGGTGACGAAAAATGATTAATAGCGTAATAAACGCAACAGGCAAAGTGTAAAGCGGTTTTATTAACCAAGTATATAGCGGCGCTAAAGAGACAGCCACAAGCGCAGCAAGAGAAGAGTAACGCGTTATTGCAACAATAACCAACCATGTACAAATTAATAAGCCAGCCAAAGATAAACCAATAGGTAGCAATGAGCCAAATGCTGTGGCGACTGCTTTTCCACCTTTGAAACTAAAAAATACAGGGTACATATGCCCTAAACATGCAGCTACGGCTACTAAGCCAAGCTCTAAAGGTTCTAGCTTTAAAAAATAAGCGCCCCAAACGGGGATCGTGCCTTTTAAAATATCAAAAACCAATACCAAACACGCAGGAAGCGTCCCACCTAGTCTATAGACATTTGTAGCGCCAGGGTTATTTGAACCACTATTACGAGGATCTGGAAGTTTGAATAGCCGCGACACTAAAATAGCCGACGAAATCGACCCAAGTAAATAAGCTAAAACAAACATTAATGTGGCTAACACGCGCTTCCTTATTTTTTAATTGCTATACCAATTGAGGGTACTTTTAAGCTATTATTGGCGACAAAATTTATCGTAAAAATTATTAACAGCCTATTTAATAGCTAGCTTAGTTAATTTGCTATTGTAGAAGTTATTTTTACATATTTAAACACTGGCTAAACCATATACAGTATTAATTTTACTGATGCTTAGTAGTTTATTGTTATTTGGAGTATCAATGGATAAGGTTTTTATATCTCAATTGCACGTCGACACGATTATTGGCGTGTACGATTTTGAAAAAGAAAGTAAACAGAGCCTTTATTTTGATATTGAAATGCTTAGTGATATTAAACCTGCAGCAGAAAACGACGATATTAACTTAGCGCTTGATTACGCTAAAGTAAGCGAACGTATTATTGAGCACAGCACAGCCAAACCAGTCGAATTACTAGAAACACTGGTAGAGCAGTTAGCAAAAATAATATTAACCGAATTTAATACACCAAAAGTGACTATAAGAGTATGCAAACCTGCAGCAGTACCTCAAGCAAAAACTGTTGGTGTAGAAATTACTCGCACTAAGGTTTGTGATTAAATGGCGCAAATTTATATCAGCTTAGGCTCAAATATAAATAAAGCGCATTATATACAATGCGCACTGATAGCACTTAGGCAACATTTTGAGCATATCGTGCATTCGTCAGTATTTGAAAGTGAGGCAGTAGGCTTTGCAGGAAGTAACTTTTACAATTCTGTTGTTGCTGCAAGTACTGATATGAAATTGCATGATGTGTGTGCTTTATTAAAGCAAATCGAGCGAGATAATGGTCGTAACGCGCATGATAAAAAGTTTAGTCCTCGTACACTCGATTTAGACTTATTATTTTATGATGATGTTATTTGCGACTCTCCAGCACAATTACCACGCGACGAAATTACAAAAAATGCATTTGTACTTCAGCCACTGTCTGAAGTAGCCCCCAATTTTTATCACCCTGTAGCTAAGCAAACCATAGCTGAGCTTTGGGGTGAGTATAACAACCCTCAACAAAAACTATGGAAGGTGGAGTTTTCTAACCCATGAGCATTATAGAAATAATTGTTTTAGCCCTGATACAAGGATTTACTGAGTTTTTACCTATCTCAAGTTCAGCACATTTAATTTTACCTTCGCAAATATTAGGCTGGGAAGATCAAGGCTTAGCCTTTGATGTAGCAGTACATGTAGGGACGTTAATAGCCGTAGTAATTTATTTTAGAAAAGAGGTTGCCGATATACTCACGGCTTGGTTTAAATCGTTTGGTGCTCAAGGTACTACAGACGATAGTAAATTAGGCTGGTGGATTATTCTTGGTACTATTCCAGCTGCTATTTTAGGGCTGCTTTTAAAAGACTTTATAGAGCTTTATTTAAGAAGCGCTTGGGTAATAGCAACTACCACAATCGTATTTGGTTTATTGCTTTGGTACGCAGATGCCAAGGGCAAACAAATTAAAACGATTTATCAGCTTAACTGGAAAACGGCACTTATTATTGGCTTTGCACAAGCTGTTGCCATGATCCCGGGGACTTCTCGCTCAGGTATCACCATGACAGCTGGTTTAATGCTGGGTATGAATAAACAAAGTGCTGCGCGTTTCTCATTTTTATTAGCAATACCAATTATTTCTATGATGGGCCTTTATTACACTGCGGAGCTTGCGTTAGGTGACCACGTTGTTGATTGGAGCACATTACTATTAGGTGTAGCGCTTTCGTTTTTATCAGCTTACGCATGTATATTTATGTTTTTAAAAGTAATTGAGCGAATGGGGATGTTGCCATTTGTGATTTACAGATTGCTACTAGGCATTGGATTAATTGTTTTTTTTACACTGTAGTTTAGCTTAAAAGTAAAAGCCCTCTTTGTTAAGAGGGCTTTTTTATTTCTAATTAGCCGTATTTAGGCATTAGTGAATTGTGTATACGTGCATAGTAACTAAGCGCGAAATTTGGCATTATAGCGCCATTAAATTTGCAGACGTGCAAAGCAGTGAAGGATTAAATAAAAGTTATGCATATACATATTTTAGGCATTTGCGGCACCTTTATGGGCGGTATAGCAGCTATAGCTAAGTCACTTGGCCATAAGGTAACTGGGTCGGATAAAAATGTTTATCCGCCAATGAGCACGCAACTTGAAGAGTTAGGTATTGAGCTGACTCAAGGTTACAACGTAAACCAGTTAGAGCCTAAGCCAGATATGGTGGTAATTGGAAATGCAATGAGCCGTGGTAACCCGTGCGTAGAGTATGTGTTAGATAAAGGCCTACCTTATACGTCAGGTCCTGAGTGGCTTAAGCATAATTTATTACAAAACTCATGGGTGCTTGCAGTCGCTGGCACGCATGGTAAAACCACTACAGCGAGCATGCTGGCGTGGATACTTGAATATGCAGGCTTAAAACCAGGTTTTTTAATTGGTGGCATAGTACAAAATTTTGGTGTGTCGGCCAAAGTGGGCGAAACCCCATTTTTTGTAATTGAAGCCGATGAATACGATACCGCCTTTTTTGATAAGCGTAGTAAGTTTGTTCACTATTTACCGCGTACGCTAATTTTAAATAATCTTGAATTTGATCACGCAGATATTTTTGAAGATTTAAATGCAATTAAAAAACAATTTCATCATTTAATGCGTACATTACCTCAAAGCGGCAAAGTTATTTGGCCAAAGCAAGATGTAGCACTTAGCGATGTTATTAACCAAGGCTTATGGAGTGAAAGCGAAACGCTTGATGGCGATTGGACGTACGAGTTAATAAAAGCCGACGGTAGTGAATTTAATGTACTGTTAAATAATGAACACCAAGGCACTGTTAACTGGCAGGCAATTGGCGAGCATAATGTTAAAAATGCTATTATGGCTATCGCTGCAGCGCGCCATGTAGGTATTGCTATAGATCATAGTATTGCTGCACTTGGGGAGTTTATTAGCCCTAAAAGGCGAATGGAGCTTAAAGCAAATATAAATAACATTAAAGTGTACGACGATTTTGCGCACCACCCAACAGCCATTAAAACCACACTTGCTGGGCTTCGAGCAAAAGTAGGCGATGAAAAAATTATCGCTATTTTAGAGCCTCGTTCAAACACCATGAAAATGGGCGTACATCAGCATACATTGCTTGATTCGTTACGCGATGCTGACGATGTACTGTTATTTGAGCCAGATAACTTAAGTTGGTCACTGAAAGAGCAAGCAGATAAAGCGGGTATGCAATGCTTTAACAGCACGCAAACTATTATTGACAGTGTACTTGCAAATATAAAACCTGATCAGCACATTCTAATTATGAGTAATGGCGGCTTTAATGGTCTTCATCAACAGCTTGTTGATGGTTTGAGTAATAAATACAGCGGAGAATAATGTGCAATTTAAAGACAGAATCACACTGGCATTTAGTGGCGCTTCAGGTGCACCATATGGCTTAAGACTACTTGAAGTATTACTTGAACAGCAATTTCAAGTGTACGTACTTATATCAAGCGCAGCCCGTGTAGTACTTGATACAGAATCAAATATAAAGTTATCTGGCAACGAAGACAAAGCAACTGAACAGCTAAGTACGTTATTTAACGCTAAAGATGAACAGTTAAAAGTATTCGGTAAAGACAATTGGTTTAGTCCGGTAGCCTCAGGCTCTGCGGCACCTAAAAAAATGGTAGTATGTCCTTGTAGTGCAGGCTCTGTTTCGGCAATTGCGGTAGGTGCGTCAGATAATCTACTAGAGCGCGCCGCCGATGTTGTTATTAAAGAGCGCGGACAATTAATTTTAGTACCACGTGAAACGCCATTCAACGAAATTCATCTGGAAAATATGCTTAAGTTATCTCGTTTAGGGGTGACTATTATGCCCGCAGCACCTGGCTTTTATCATAAACCGCAAAGCATAGAAGACTTAGTTGATTTTATGGTGGCGCGAATTTTAGATCATTTAAACATTGAACATAACCTAACAAAACGTTGGGGTTATGGTGAGGGTAAATAATGAGTAAGCAAAATATTGCTTTAAATATAGAAGGCCTTACCAAGGTTTATAAAAATGGCGTAGAGGCTATTAAAGGTGTTGATTTACAAGTTAATGAGGGCGATTTTTTTGCTTTATTAGGTCCTAATGGCGCGGGTAAATCGACCACCATAGGTGTTATATCGTCTTTGGTTAATAAAACAAAAGGCAAGGTTGAAGTATTTGGGCACAATATTGATACAGACTTAGAGGCAGCTAAAGCGCATTTAGGGCTTGTTCCGCAAGAGTTTAACTTTAGCCAGTTTGAAACGTTAGGGCAAATACTGGTTAACCAAGCAGGTTATTATGGTGTTACTCGCAGCGAGGCGCACAAACGCGCTGATAAGTATTTAAAGCAACTAGGTTTACTTGAGAAAAAAGACAAGCAGGCACGCACGCTTTCTGGCGGTATGAAGCGCCGATTAATGATTGCTCGCGCACTTATGCACGAACCAAAGCTACTTATACTTGATGAACCAACAGCAGGGGTTGATATAGAGCTTCGTCGTTCAATGTGGGAGTTTTTACGTCAAATCAATGAGCAAGGCGTAACAATTATCCTAACTACCCATTACTTAGAAGAAGCAGAGCTATTGTGTAAAAACATTGCCATTATTGATACCGGTCGTATCGTTGAAAACACGACGATTAAAGCGCTGCTAGCAAAGCTTGATAAAGAAACCTTTATTTTAGATTTGAAAATGCCAGCCAACCCTGTAACGCTTGAAGGCTATAAATTTACAATGACGGACGATCATACAATTGAAGTCGAAGTTGCTAAGTCACAAGGCTTAAATGCTGTGTTTAGTGCGCTTACTGAGCAAGGTAATACGGTATTAAGCATGCGTAACAAAGCAAACAGGTTAGAAGAGTTATTTGTAGGACTACTAGAGCAAGGGCGGGGCGAATAAATGTTTAAGTATGGCGTAGCGCTAAAAAGTTTATGGATTAAAGAGTGTATTCGTTTTTTACGTATTTGGGTGCAAACCTTAGTACCGCCAGCGATTACAATGAGCTTATACTTTGTTATTTTTGGTAATTTAATTGGCTCACGTATTGGTGATATGGGCGGCTTTAGCTACATGGAGTTTATCGTACCTGGGCTTATAATGATGTCGGTCATAACTAACTCCTACTCTAATGTGGCCTCTAGTTTTTACTCAACTAAATTTCAAAAAAGCATTGAAGAGCTACTTGTTGCACCTGTACCTAATTACATTATTGTACTTGGCTATATGGGCGGCGGTATGACACGAGGCATGATGGTTGGCTTTATAGTGACCTGTGTATCGTTGTTATTTGTTGATATTCAAATACATAATATATTTGTAATTATGGCGACGGTTATTTTAACGTCAGCTGTATTTGCATTAGGTGGGTTAATTAACGCGATTTACGCAAATAGCTTTGATGATATTAGTATCATTCCTACCTTTATTTTAACGCCCTTAACATACTTAGGTGGTGTATTTTATTCGATTACACTATTACCTGAATTTTGGCAAAATGTGTCGCAAATTAATCCAATTATATACATGGTTAATGCATTCCGTTACGGCTTTTTAGGTGTGTCGGATGTTGATTTAAGCGTAGCACTTGGGGTTATTTTAGTATTTATTACGGTATTATTTACTTTAGCACTTACGCTAATTAAAAAAGGTGTGGGGCTAAGACACTAATGAGCGATGCAAATTCACGCAGTATTGTATCTAACCAAGCGGGCATTCACGAAAAGCTTGATGAAATAGTTAATAAACATTTAAATGCTGAGTTTAAAAAGCCAATTGCTGAGCATACTCAAAAAGCGTTTGATGAAGTAAACGCTAAAGTGCAGGCCTTTAATGGCCCGCTTATTTTAGACTCGTGTTGTGGAGTAGGTGAGAGTAGCGCGAACTTAGCTAAGCGCCACCCCGATGCACTGGTTATAGGTATTGATAAATCGTCTCATCGACTTGATAAACACGATGTAGAATACAAGCAAACAGATAGCGGGCAGTATATTTTAGTGCAAGCCGATTTAAACGACTTTTGGCGTTTAGCGGTTGCAGCTAACTGGCAGCCTACACATCATTATTTGCTTTACCCTAACCCGTGGCCTAAATCTAAGCATATTCAGCGCAGGTGGCACGGTGCGGCTATTTTTCCGTTTATTGTTAAGCTAGGCGGGCAATTAGAAGTACGCAGTAACTGGGATATTTACGTAAAAGAGTTTGCAAGGGCGCTTGCGCTAACTGGCAACCCTTGCGATGTAACATTGTATGAGTCAGATGATGCAATTACACCCTTTGAGCGTAAATACTGGGCTAGTGGTCAACAAAGCCACCGTTTAGTTATTAATCTTTAAAGTATTGTTTCTTCTTCAGTTACAGTATTAACGTGTGGCGCTGGATGAGCAAAGTAATTGCCTTGCATAAGTGTCACATTTGCTTTTTTTAGCGCCGTTACTATGGTGGTATTTTCAACTGATTCAGCTATTAGTTTTAGCCCTAATTGGTTTGCAAAACTCGCTATATGTTCGATAAACAAGTAAATATCTTTATCGTTTACTATTTGTTTTATTAGTGCGCCATCTAACTTTATTCCATCTACTTCAAGTTTTAGTACATTTGATATGTTTGAATAACCGCTACCAAAGTCATCAATAATTACTTTTACACCTTTTGCTTTTACCATACCAATAAAGGCTTTTACTTCTGAGAAGTTAGCAATAGCTTGGGTTTCTAAAAGCTCTAACGTGATATTACCTGGGTGCGGGTAACGTTTAAGTTCATAGGCAATGAATTCACTTAAATTAGGGTCAAGCATATCTTGTGCGGTTATATTTAGGCTCCAGCAAATACTGCTTTTTCTAAAGCGGCTTACACATTGCGAAAATATAGTACGAGTTAGTAAGCCATCCATTCGTGAGCGAGTTACTACATTTAAAAATGCGTCGGGTTTTAATATTTCACCTTGGGCCGTGACCATGCGCGCTAAACATTCGTATTGCACAATTTTATCTGTTGTTGTATCAACTATTGGCTGAAAGTAAGGGACTATTCGATTGTTATCAAATGCTTCGCGAACCTCTTTAGCCATTTCTACATTGTATTGGTATTGCGTTTTTACATCGTGCAGGGCTTTTGAATAGTTCACTATACTGTGGCGGCCTTCTTTAGCTTGCAGCGCTGCAATATGAGCATTTTCAAGTAGTAATGATTTATTACCGCTAGCAATGCCGGCACACAGAGTTATATAAATAAAAGGGTCGGTTAAAACGGGCGTATTAAAGTTATAAGTTTTAACAAGCTCGGTAAATTCATCATTACTCATTTCTTTAGGTGCAAGCAACACAATTTTATTGGTGGCTAAACGGTATATATAGCAATGTGCAGAACTGCGAAGTTTAAAGTGAGTAAGCAAATTTTTCATTACTTTATCGCCTACTTCGGTGCCGTAAAAACTGTTTATGTCTTCTATTTCATTAACCCAAATTACGGCTAATTGCATATGATGAGCATTGCTTTTTTTTATGTAGTATTCAAGCGCTATATGGTTTGAAAAACCTGTACTTGAGTCGGTCGCTAACGAACGTTTTAATAAATATATATAGATAGCAGAAACTAATATGGCGATAAAAAAGAAAAAGCTCGCCATAGCAGCAGCCTTCGATACGCTCTCTTTAAGTTGCTGGTTTAAATTATAAATAGTTATATCGGCACCGGTTAAGTAGGTTTTGCCGTTAATTGGGTCAACAAAGGGAATAAAAATAGTTTTAAAATGACCCCACTGATCACTCGAAATTTCAAACACAGGCTCAGTAGAATAAAATGCGCTAATGTTAGCGTCAGTGGCTTCAGGGTAGAGGTCTAAAAATTGAGTCACTTTGCCATTATCTTGATCGTCTTGGGTGTAGCTTGATGAGCTAAAGTGTACTTTGCCATCTTTTAGTATCATTGAATATACATATGCAATATCAAGGGCTTGAGCAAACTCAGAAAGCTGCTTACTTTTATTTTGATAGTCAGCAAAGCTAACATTGTTGCCTTGGTTTACTGCAATTAAGTATTTTTCACCTAAAATATGTTTAACGCTGGTGGCAGCATTTAATAAGCGGTTATCAACCGACTGCATTATTTCAGCACGTGTAGTTTGGTAAGTGTAGTAAACATAGGTAAGTAAACTTATTAAAAACAAGCTAAAACCAGCCATAATCCAACTAACTTTTACTCTTCCTTTAAGCATGTGTGTCCCTTTTTTAATATCAAATTTATTATACGCAAAATAAACAAATGCCCAATAAATAATTAGGTTTAGTGGAATATTAATTAAATTATCATTTTTTTGTCATCGCTTTGATTGCTTTTATGGGTTTAAACGAGACATTTTAGTTATATTGCAGTAAAGTTAGCGCAATTTTTAAAGAAACACGGTTGCTTAAAATAATGTCTTAATTTGACATTTTTAATAGGTAAATACGTGTTTTAGCTACACACACACTAGGTATAAAGATGGATCAAAAGCGTTGTGCCGTCGCCTCTAAAGAAAGCCTTAAGCGTATATTTACTGTACCTGAAGCGCCAGACTCAACTTTAAGCAAAATAGAGCTTGAAATTTCGAGTAATTTAGCAGGATTTCTAAACGAAAATATTGCGGCAATTGAAAAACCATTACACGAAATTGAAAAAGACTTTCAATCGGCAGTGATCCCAGAAGATCCAACGTTTGTATCTGCCTATGCACAAGATATTATGGACCAATTAGTTGCCCATTCTGTGCACACGGCTGCGCCGAGCTTTATTGGGCATATGACGTCGGCATTACCGCATTTTTTACTGCCACTTTCAAAGCTAATGGTGGGTCTTAATCAAAACTTAGTAAAAATAGAAACCTCAAAAGCATTTACCCCACTTGAGCGACAAGTACTTGGGATGATGCATCATTTGGCTTATGGGCAGGATGATGACTTTTATTCTAAATGGATGCATAGCGCTAAAACATCATTAGGCGCTTTTTGCTCTGGTGGCACTGTAGCTAACATTACTGCACTTTGGATTGCACGTAACCGTTTATTAAAACCCCAAGGTAGTTTTAAAGGAATTGGGGCACAGGGTTTAATTGCTGGCATGCTGCATTATGGTTACAAAGGATTGGCGGTATTAATTTCTGAACGCGGACATTACTCTCTCGGTAAGTCGGTTGATTTGCTGGGCATTGGCCGTGAAAATTTAATCGGTATTAAAACCTGCAAAAATAACAAAGTTGACGTTGCTGCCATGCGTGAAAAAGCCTTAGAGCTTGAAGCTCAAGGTATTAAAGTCATGGCAATTGTGGGTGTAGCTGGTACTACCGAAACCGGTAATATAGATCCACTTGATGATATGGCCGACTTAGCACACGAAATAAATTGTCATTTTCATGTAGATGCAGCGTGGGGGGGAGCGACTCTTTTATCGCAAACACACCGCCCACTTTTAAAAGGGATTGAGCGCGCAGACTCTATTACCATAGATGCACACAAACAAATGTATGTACCCATGGGCGCGGGTTTAGTGCTGTTTAAAGACCCTGCGGCAACCGATGCAATTGAGCATCACGCTGAGTATATATTACGTAAAGGTTCAAAAGATTTAGGTAGCCATACACTTGAAGGCAGCCGACCTGGTATGGCTATGTTAGTACATGCATGCTTACGGGTTATTGGTCGTAAAGGCTACGAAATGCTAATTGATCGTAGCATTAAAAAAGCACATTACTTTGCCGATTTAATAAAAGCAGATGAAGATTTTGAGCTTATTTCAGAGCCAGAGCTTTGCTTATTAACCTATCGCTATGTGCCTAAACAAATTAAGCAAGCTATTGCAGAAGCTGATGAAAAAACACGTATTGATATTTTTGCATCGCTCAATCGTTTTACTGCTAGTATGCAAAAACGCCAGCGTGAATCGGGTCGTTCGTTTGTATCGCGAACACGTTTAACACCCGTTCAATATGATAACCAGCCTACAGTTGTATTTAGGGTGGTACTTGCTAATCCACTAACCTCAGGTAAAATTTTGAAAGAAATTTTAGCTGAGCAAAAAGAGTTAGCAAAATCAGATCCGGTATTTAAAAAGTACTTAAGTAAATATATGTAATAACGTTAAAGTAGTTGCTAAAAAGGCGCCGATTGGCGCCTTTTTTGCTTTTTAATGCGCAATTACTTTAAGCGTTAAAGCAATTGGCCTTAATAATGTCAGTAATCATTTTTTGTGATGGGTTTATTTTTTCCATAGCTAAAAACTCATCAGGCTGATGGGCTTGATTAATAGAGCCAGGCCCCATCACTATTGTTTCACAGCCAAGCTGTTGTATAAAAGGTGCTTCAGTACAATAGTTTACTGCAACCGCTTTTTGTCCCGCTATTTTCTCTGCCATTTTTACTAAGGCGGTGTCGGTGCTACCACTAAATGCAGGTATAGGATCGTGTAAATCAATTACACTAACTGCATTAGGGTATTGCTCATTAATCTCTTTAGTTGCATCAATAAGTAATGCTTGTAAGTCTTTTATACTTAGCCCAGGTAATGGGCGCATATCTATGTGCATTTCACAGCAGCCGCAAATTCTATTTGCGTTATCGCCACCATGTATATGGCCCAAATTTAACGTAGGGTAGGGAATTTCGAAGTGCTCTACTGAATATTTATTCTTTAATAGCTCTTTTAAGTTTAGTAATTTTGTAGTCACTTTATGCATTACTTCGATGGCATTAAGACCACGTTCGGGATCGGAGCTATGGCCAGAACGACCGACAACTCTTATTGCAGTACTCATATGCCCTTTGTGTGTAAATACTGGTGTCATATCAGTAGGTTCGCCAATTATACAGCGAGCAGGTTTTAAATTTGGGTGCTTACAAATTTGCTGTGCCCCTGCCATTGTCGTTTCTTCATCGGCAGTGGCAAGTATCAAAATTGGCTGGGTTTGTTGTTTTTCATCAAGTTCATTAATTGCTTGCAGCACAAAAGCAAAAAAGCCCTTCATATCAATGCTACCTAAGCCATACAACTTATTATTGTGTTCCGTTAGTTTAAATGGATCGTGATTCCAACGGCTATCATCAAAAGGCACTGTATCGGTATGTCCTGCAAGCATTAAACCGCCATCACCTTGGCCGCGTTTAGCTAATAAGTTATAGCGGCCTTTACCACCTTCTAGCTCAATAATTTCACAGGTGAAGCCTAAGCTTTCACACCACTGTGCAAGTAGTTCAATTACGTTTTTATTACTCATACAAAGCGTATCTTCTATTGCGCTGATAGAAGGAGCGGCAATGAGTTGTTGGTACATAGAAATAAACGAAGGCAAAGGCATAAAAAATCCAAAATTATTATTCAATTTAATTGCATAACAATATAAAAGTATTTATGATGAATATCAATTCACTTTTTAAGCATAAATATATTAAAGTAAAGCTATGACAATAATGCGACGATAATCTACAAATTCATTAAATTAAGTCTTAATTTAGCGTTTTAGCTAATTTAAGCGAACAACATATATATTTAGTAATACATTTTAAAATAACGAGTAATCAATGAATGTAGTAATTATTGGCGCAAGCGGTTACAGCGGCGCAGAGTTAGCAAGCTTAGTTGCTAATCACCCACACCTTAAATTAGCAGGTTGTTATGTATCTGAAGGTAGTTTAGATAAAAATAAATTGCTAAGCGATCTTTATCCTGAGCACCTAGGCTTACTCGATACGCCTTTACTCCCTCTTAGCGCTTCAGCATTTAATGACATTAACAATAGCGCTGACTATGTTTGTTTATGTACAGACCATAAGGTAAGTGTTGATTTAGCACCCCAATTTTTAGCTATGGGCAAAAAGGTATTTGATTTATCAGGTGGCTACCGCCTAGCAAGCAACGACGATTACGTTACTTACTATGGTTTTGAGCATCAACACCCTGAACTATTAAACGAAGCTGCCTACGGTTTAGCTGAATGGAATAGTGATGCTATAGCAAATGCACAACTTGTTGCAGTGGCAGGTTGCTACCCGACTGCGGCACTTAATGCACTAAAGCCTCTTAAACAAGCCGATTTATTAAGTGATGAAAATATTATTATTAATGCGGTATCGGGTGTCACTGGTGCTGGGCGAAAAGCAAGCGTAGGTACTCACTTTTGTGAAGTGTCGCTGGCTCCATATGGTTTGTTTAACCATCGTCACGGTCCAGAGATTGAACAGCACTTAGGTCACAAAGTGCTATTTACTCCGCATTTAGGTAATTTTCCGCGTGGTATTTTAGAAACTATTTATGTACAGCTTAAGCCTGGCGTTACCAAGGAAAACGTTTTAGGCGCTTATAAAGTACTTGCAGATGAGCCATTGATTCGTCTACTAGAAAATAAAATACCGTCTATTAAAGGTGTTGCAAAACAACCGTATGTTGATATTGGTTGGCAACAACAAGGGACGCAGTTAATCGTTATGTCTGCTATTGATAATTTATTAAAAGGCGCTGCAGGCCAGGCATTACAGTGTATTAATTTATCCATGAATTTAAAACACACTACTGGCTTAAAAGGGGCGCTTTAAATGAGCAAAAAAACGTGGGTAATTAAACTCGGTGGTGCTGTACTTAATATAGATGATGCGGCAAAAGCTTTGTTTGATGTATTAAATGAGCAAAACAATGATGAGTTTGTCATTGTGCATGGAGGCGGCGCTTTAGTTGATACATGGTTAAAACAAGCGGGTTTTGCCAGTGCTAAACACCAAGGATTACGTATTAGCCCAGCAGAGCAAATGCCTTATATAGTCGGAGCACTCGCAGGTTGCGCTAATAAACAATTAATGACTCAAGCTATTAGTGTAGGGCACAAGCCTGTGGGCTTAAGTCTTTTTGAGGCAGGTGTTACTGCCACTCAAAAGCTAAAAGCGCTTTGCTTAGTGGGTAAATGTAAAAGCAACGACGATTCTATTGTTAATGATTTACTTAAAATCGGTCGCCTACCCATTGTTAGCTCTATAGGCTTTGATGAGCAAGGGCTTTGGTACAACGTAAATGCAGATGAAGCAGCAGCGGCTATTGCTAGTAACTTAAATGCTGAGCTTATTTTTATGACGGATGTTGAAGCTGTGCTTGACGAAAATAAACAGCCGTTACATCAACTTGACACAAAACACATTGATACTTTAATTACAAATGGAGTAATTGTGGGCGGGATGGAGGTCAAAGTTAAGACCAGCCTTCACGCTGCCCAACATTTACGACGCGGTGTGTATATTTCCAGCTGGCAAAAGCCAGAAAATTTAACTGCTCTGCTACAAGGCGAGCATGTCGGAACTAAGATTACACCATAGGTTTATTATGTTTGAGAATTTTTTAACGGGTTTAGAGTTAGACCAAGAAGGCGCACTTAATTTATTAAAGTTAGCGCAAGATATAAAAGCAAAACCAGAAAAATACAGCAACGTATTAGCGGGAAAATCAATCGTAACATTGTTTGAAAAACAAAGTTTACGTACTCGCTTATCGTTTGATATAGGTATTAACCGCCTTGGTGGCCATGCAGTTTATTTAGATCAGCAAAATGGCGCTATGGGTGCACGTGAATCAATTAAAGATTTCGCACTTAATATTTCTACTTGGGCCGATGGTATTGTTGCACGCGTAAATCAGCACAGCACATTAACTACATTAGGTGAATACGCATCAGTACCGGTAGTAAATAGTTTGTGTGATTTATACCACCCATGCCAAGCTCTTGCTGATTTTTTAACGCTTCAAGAAGTTCACGGCGATGTGAGCGAGCTTAAAGTGGCTTACTTAGGTGAGGGCAACAATGTAACTCATTCATTAATGCTTTTAGCGGCAACGCTTGGCACTGATTTTGTTGCTGTAACGCCAAAAGGCAGCTCGCCTGATTCGCAAATCCTTAAAAAGGCAGAGCAAATAGCGGCAATGAATGGCGCATCAGTGATGGTAAGTGACCGTGTTGAAGCGGCTGTGGGTGCAAACGTTGTATATGCAGATACTTGGGTATCAATGGGTGATACAACACCGCTTGAGCAAGTTAAAGAAAAATATATGCCTTATCAATTAAATCAGGCATTGCTAGATCAAACAGGTGCAACTACGGTATTACATTGCCAACCGGCACACCGTGAATTTGAAATTACCTCTGAGGTAATGGATGGTCCAGCATCTAAAATTATTCAACAAGCAGAAAATCGCATGCATGCGCAAAATGCTCTGCTAGTTACATTACTAAATCCAAATTTTGTTAAGGAACACCTATGAGTTCAATTAAAAAAGTCGTTTTAGCCTATTCAGGTGGTCTTGATACGTCGGCTATCGTGCCATGGTTAAAAGAAAACTACGATTGTGAAGTAATCGCGTTTGTTGCCGATGTAGGCCAAGGCGCTGAAGAGCTTGAAGGCGTAGAAGCTAAAGCAATCGCATCAGGTGCATCTGAATGTTACGTAGTTGACTTAAAAGACGAAATGGTAAGTGAATACATTTACCCAACGCTTAAAACGGGTTCTATTTACGAAGGTACTTATTTACTTGGTACTTCAATGGCGCGCCCAATTATCGCTAAAGCGCAAGTTGAAATTGCACGTAAAGTAGGTGCCGATGCACTTTCTCATGGTTGTACTGGTAAAGGTAACGACCAAGTTCGTTTTGAATCGTGTTTTGCAGCACTTGCACCCGATTTAAAAGTAATTGCGCCATGGCGTGAGTGGGACTTATCGAGTCGTGAATCATTACTAGATTATTTAGCTGAGCGTGATATTCCGTGCTCTGCTTCTGCTACAAAAATATACAGCCGTGATGCTAACGCATGGCATATTTCGCACGAAGGTGGTGAGCTTGAAGATCCATGGTGTGAGCCTAGCGACCAAGTGTGGACGTGGACTAACTCACCAGAGCAAGCTCCTGATAAAGCTGAGCATGTAACGCTTACTGTTATCGAAGGTGAAGTAGTTGCGGTAAATGGTGAAGAGCTTAAACCTTACGACTGTTTAGTTAAATTAAACGGCATTGCTGCACCGCATGGCGTTGGCCGAGTAGACATTGTAGAAAACCGTTTAGTAGGCATGAAATCGCGCGGCTGTTACGAAACGCCAGGTGGCACCGTTATTATGGCGGCACTGCAAGCCATTGATGAGCTAGTACTTGATAAATCAAGCCGTAAATGGAAAGAAGTATTGGGCGGTGAGTTTTCGCACTTAGTTTATGATGGTCGTTGGTTTACACCTCTTAAAGATTCTATTTTAGCGGGCGCAGAAGCACTTTCTACTTTAGCAACGGGTGAAGTTGTACTTAAGCTTTACAAAGGCCAAGTGACAGCTGTTCAGAAAAAATCACCTAATAGCTTATACAGCGAAGACTTTGCTACCTTTGGTGAAGACGATGTGTATGACCAATCGCACGCTGAAGGCTTTATTCGTTTATTCTCGCTTTCGAGCAGAATTTCAGCAATGGCTAAAAAGTAAATTATTTATAGCCCCTTGTAAAAGGGGCATTATAGGGTTTGGAGAGATTTCATGGCATTATGGGGCGGACGTTTTTCTACGGGTCCAGATGAGGCGTTTAAACAATTTAACGACTCACTTCCGTTCGATTACCAGTTAGCAGAGCAAGATATTATTGGCTCTGTGGCATGGGCAGGCGCACTTGAGCAAGTTAATGTGCTTTCAAGTGAGGAGCATACAAAATTAGTAGCAGCATTAAACGAACTGCTTGAAGAAGTAAAAGCAGATCCACAGGCTGTAGCAACCTCAGGTGCTGAGGATATTCACTCGCACGTTGAAGCTGCACTAATCGAAAAAGTAGGCGATTTAGCTAAAAAGCTACACACAGGGCGAAGCCGTAATGACCAAGTAGCCACCGACTTTAGATTATGGTGCCGCGATACTGCCGATCATTTGCTTGGTGCTATTGCCGGATTAAAAGCTGAATTTGTTGCCCTTGCAGAGCGTGAACTGGGTACTATTTTACCTGGCTACACTCACTTGCAACGTGCTCAACCTGTATTATTTAGTCATTGGTGTATGGCCTACGTAGAAATGCTTGAACGTGATGAAAGCCGCCTACAAGATGCCAAAGCACGTTTTAATTTTTGCCCGCTTGGCAGTGGTGCATTAGCTGGTACAGCTTACCCAATTGATCGCCAAGCTTTAGCGCATGGCTTAGGTTTTACAGGCGCGACGAAAAATAGCCTTGATGGTGTATCTGATCGTGACTTTGTAGTCGAGCTTTTAAGTTGTGCATCTATTTCGATGATTCATTTATCACGTATGTCTGAAGATTTAATTTTTTATAACTCGGGTGAAGCTGGCTTTATTGAGCTTGCAGATAATGTAACGTCTGGCTCATCTTTAATGCCGCAGAAAAAGAATCCAGATGCATTAGAGCTTATTCGTGGTAAAACTGGCCGTGTATTTGGCGCTTTTAGTGCCATGATGATGACCCTTAAAGCACTCCCTCTTGCTTATAATAAAGATATGCAAGAAGACAAAGAAGGCTTATTTGATGCTATGCCAACATGGCTTGCGTGTATTCATATGGCACAAGCGTGTATTAAGGGCGTAAAAGTAAACGGCGATAAAACGTTAGCCGCGGCAAAAGGTGGCCACGCTAATGCAACAGAACTCGCTGACTACTTGGTTGCTAAAGGTGTGCCATTTAGAGAAGGTCACCACATCGTTGGTGTGCTGGTGCAGCTTGCCATTAGTGAAGGTAAAACCCTAGAGGAGCTTTCACTTGAGCAGTACAAATCGGTTAATGACGTATTTGAAGATGATGTTTACCCAGTACTTGAGATAGATGCCTGCATAAAAGCTCGTCAAGCGCTTGGTGGTACATCTATCGAACAAGTAACGAATGCTGTTAAAGAAGCCAAAAAAAAACAGCAAATAACGGTTCGTGATGCAAATTTAGATGATGTTGAGGCTATTGCAACGCTCATTCAACACTGGGCAACCGTAGGTGAAAACCTACCTCGCGCTAAAAGCGACATGGTGCACTCTATTAACGAGTTTGCGGTAACTGAAATAAATGGAAAGGTATCGGGCTGTGCGTCGTTATATATTTACGACACTGGCCTTGCTGAAATACGCTCTTTAGGTATAGACCCTAAAAGTGCTGTATCAGGGCAGGGCAGGCAGCTTGTAGATCATTTATTAACAAAAGCCAAAAAATTGGCGCTTAACCGCGTTATTGTATTAACGCGAGTGCCAGATTTTTTTGAGCAACAACGTTTTACTTTTTGTAGCAAAGAATCGTTACCAGAAAAAGTAATGAAAGATTGCGAGCTTTGCCTTCGTAAAGAAAACTGTGACGAAGTTGCGATGGAATATATTTTGAAGCCGAGTACACGTGCGGAGATCCCGTGTAAATACGTGGCTTAAATTCCCTGGATACAAAAAACGTACGGTTACCCCTGTGCGTTTTTTTATGTGTATAATGCACTGGTCTGATGAGCTTGCAGTCTAGTGAAGGTTTTAGGTTAGTTTTAATAAATTGCTGCTGATAGCATATATTTTTAATATGTCAAAAAATGTTGGCACATTGGTTGCTTTGTATAAGTCAGATAGCAAAATAGCTATCACTGCTTAAAACAGGTAATGCAATTACCTAGATGATGGTGTGATTAAAAGTTGCGCCAAATAATATTAAAACTTTTACAAGGATCAATCACATGCAAGTTTCAGCTAATAGCCAGTTACAAATGCAAGCATACAATAAAACACAACAATTACAGCCTGCAACGGAACAAACTGCTAGCCCTAAAACCCTACAATCTGATACAGTAAGTTTCTCTCAAGAGGCAATGAGCGCTTCTAGTAATGATTTACAACGTGGTGGTACATTACTTTCTGGCGGTACTGGTTCTCGCCCAAAATAGTTATATAGGTATTTAATGTTTTTATTTGAGCTGTTTGGTCTTTTTTCGCTATCAGCCTTAGTTATGTGGGCTTTTCTCATGGCTTTCTTTTTCAACATTTTTGT
This sequence comes from Pseudoalteromonas sp. S3178, assembly GCF_005886985.1. Lineage (NCBI taxonomy): Bacteria > Pseudomonadati > Pseudomonadota > Gammaproteobacteria > Alteromonadales > Pseudoalteromonadaceae > Pseudoalteromonas > Pseudoalteromonas sp. S3178. Next base: position 51,945 of record NZ_PNCW01000016.1, read on the forward strand.
TTATAGCTTAGGTGTTAAAAGAAATACGACTTTACTAATCAGCTCAATTATTATGATGGTTTCTTATTCTGCAACTGACTACTTTTATACTTGGATATCATATTATAATACGACCTACTTTGATTGGGCTATGCATGATGCTATCACTATTGTCAGTTTAATAATTGCTTATGGTATAGTTAGGCTTTCTAGTGCTTCTCTTTTGTATTTAATTACAGGTCTTTCTATAAATATGTTTCTTATGTTATCTATGCATTTAGATGTTTATGTTTATGGCAATCAAGAGCCTTGGATTTTATGGGATATTTATCTTTATAGTGTAAATGTAATTGATTTAACAATGGTCGTGGCTCTTATCGTTGATAGGGACTTTCTCGGTCTTCATAAATTAAAAAGCAAAGTCCTCAACTACTTCAAATCAAAAGATTCTCACGTAGTAACCTAGATTAAATGTACTTATCTGAAGCCCTAATGGATTATATCGCGGCTTTCTCTCAATGGGGCTTTTTAATGGCCTTCCTTTTTTGTTTAGTCTCCAGCATAAACAAAGAAAATAAGTCTCCTGTTTATTTGTCTGCGCTAATGCTCTGCTCATATATTGTTAGCAGCTATGTAAAATTGTTAGATAACCTATATCTTAATTGGGCTTTATACGACTTTGTTACAATTATCGCGCTATTCACTTTACAATACTTTATTGTTTTTCAACGTACTAAAGTTTTTCTGTTCCTCGTTCTGGCTTTAACTGCTAATGCCGTACTTACGTTGCTTTTGTATTGTGATATATACATTTTGTATAACTTTGAGCCATGGTGGTATTGGAGTGTTTATTCTATCGGCGTAAACGTAATTGATGTTTTAATGATGCTTTCATTAGTATTCAATCAATTAAAGAGTAATCGATTTAGTGAGAAGCTATAAGTGTGGTTGAGCTTTAATAACATGGCTATTTTTGATGTAATCTCTAACTTCGATTTCGCTTATGTATTAAGCGTCATTGTGAAGTGGGGGGGCTTATGGCCTTTTTATATTCATTCGTATCCTCAATTAATGAATCCTTTAAAGGCTTAGTCGCACTTTCGAGTATAATGACGGTAGGTTATTTACCTTGGATATTCACAAACTTTCAAACGGTTACTTATTTAGATTTTGCCCTTTTAGATATTGCTATTTTAGTAGCAGTGTATGTAACCCAGCGTTATTTTATTAAAGAGAAAACGACAGCTTATGTCTACCTAATTATCGGCCTTAGCGTTTACGACTTTTTAGCCCTTAGCATTTATCTAGATACCAATACTCTATATAATTATATCTGCTTGTGGTTTTGGCATTTTTATTCATCGGTCGTTATGTTTTCTGATTTGTGTATGAACGCCGTACTAATCATTTATAGGGACTTTTTAGGCTTAATTAAGTTTAAAAGGTGGCTTTTGCAGTTAGCACTTTAAATCAAATTATTGATATGTTTATGGCGATGAAAGTTTTAGTTTTAATAAGTAAAATACTAAGCTAGATGCTCAGCTAACGGTGTTGTTTATTATTTTTGAGGTGCTTATTATTAGCGTTTACTTTTAAGATGGGTATCATCTCTTTTTTATTAGATGTGAGAATTGCACATATAATCGGTGTGGTATTGCAATGGGGGTTCCTCATGGCATTTTTATATTCTTTAGTCTCATCTATCAATTCACGCTCTAAAGCGTTAGTTATACTTTCATCGATTATGGCTATTTCGTATTTTCCAGGTGTTTTGTTCAATTACGAAACCATTACTTACCTTGACCTCGCTATATTAGACGCTATTACCGTTGTGGTTTTAATTATTGCTCAATACTTTTATATTAAAGAGAAAACGATTGCATTTATGTATCTCATGCTTGGACTAAGTATCAACATGTGCTTTGCTCTAGGTATGTATTTAGACTCTTATATTTTACATAATTACACCTATTGGTGGCTTTGGGGGTTGTATTCATCAGTTGTGGCCATTTCTGATTTGAGCATGATTTTAGTGTTGTTTATAAATAAGGATTTTTTAAAAATTATTTATTTCAAAAACCTTATTCGCTCGTTATGTGCTAAGAAACCGCAATAGTGAATAATGTTCTAATCCCTCCAGAAGTGTCAGTTTATATTGGTGTGTTAGTACAGTGGGGCTTTTTAATGGCCTTTTTGTACTCATTTTCAACCAGCATAAACTATGCAGATAAAAAGCCTGTTTGGTTATCCTTAGTTATGGCTATATCTTATTGCTTTAGTTTCTTTCTCGATGTTTATGAAATTAGTTACATAGAGTTATTTTGCTATGATGTAGCCACTTTATTTTTTATTTTATTCCTGCGGTATTATCTACCTGAAAAGCGCATATCTACTTACTTATTATTTGGTTTGAGTATCAATTCGTTGTTGTTTTTAGCTATGCATATAGATGTGTTTGTACATGGTAATTACGAACCTTGGTGGTTTTGGTCTTTTTACACAGTTGTTATTAATATTATGGATGTCACCATGGTGAGTATTTTTTTCATTAAAAAGGATTTTTTAGGTTTAGTAAGACTTAAAAACTTCTTATTTACCAATAAGTAATTACAAGCTAGTGTGCAAAAGTAGCTAAGGGTATTAGCGCATTGCAGCGCTAATGCAAATGTGTACTTTAACACGCATCGCAGCCCAACTTTTCTGTTAAGGCATCAACAATAACAGGGTGAACAAACTCGCTTACATCACCATTATGGCGTGCCACTTCTTTAACCAGTGTTGACGATATAAATGAATTACGCTCTGAAGGTGTTAAAAACACGCTTTCTAAATCTGGATTTAGGCGACGGTTCATGTTCGCAAGCTGAAACTCGTAATCAAAGTCAGACACCGCTCTAATACCACGAATAAGCACATCGGCTTTATGTTCGTAGGCTAAATTTGCCAGTAAACCCGAAAAACCAATTACTTTTACATTACTTAAATGGCCTAAAATGTTGTTGGCTAAATCCACTCGTTCTTCAAGGCTAAAACACGGTTGTTTAGATGGGTTATGAGCAATAGCTACAATCACAGTGCTAAACATTTTAGCTGCGCGTTGAATAAGATCTGTGTGCCCATTGGTTAAAGGATCGAATGTACCAGGGTAAATTGCCGTAACGTTCATAAGTTTCACTAACTATTATTTTTTGAGTAGTCTATCAGTGTTTGTAGTACAAATCAGCTTAGCTCGTTTTTAAAATAGTAAATTATGGTGGTATTTAAACCAGCTCGATTTGTTTATACTGCAAAGATTATATTTAGTGTAATGTAGTTTATAAGTTAATTTGAGTAGTCGCATATGAATACCAAGGAAAAAATAATACACACCAGTATTTCGTTATTTAATGAACATGGTGAGCGTGCAATATCAACTAATCATATTGCATCGCATTTAGGGATGAGCCCGGGTAACCTTTATTATCACTTTAAAAATAAAGAAGACATTATCCGTCATATTTTTGCGCTTTATAGCGAGCACTTAAACACTCATTTTAAACCAATACATGCAAACGATGATGCATTTGATCACCTAACAGCGTATTTAGATTCATTATTTGAGTTGATGTGGCGTTATCACTTTTTTTACGACAACTTGGGCGATATTCTCTCCAGAGATGAAAGCTTAAAACAAGCGTATATTGGTTTTCAGTCAGCATTGCTCGAGCAGGTACGCCAAGTTATTTTAGGCTTACGCGATAGCGATATGATATTTATAGAAGAGCAAGACGCATTAGAACTTGCCCATACACTCAAGCTTACCGTGAGCTTTTGGACACCCTACATAAAAGCACGTAGACCAAGTGGCGCACTCGCTGAGCAAGATATTTACCATGGTATTTTAAAGGTACTGACTTTATTCAGGGCTTACAGTACTGATAAAAGTATTGATAAAATGAACCAACTACGTGAAAAGTACACCGAACTTGCACAACACGCCCCAAGTGTTGCTTAGTCTCATTTTTCTGGTTAGTTCCTAGACGCAAAATTTTTTGATATAATCGCGCGCCCAATGCCTGGGAGCGCGAATTCCCGCAGTCTAAGAGTGAACTATGCTTAAATTTATCGTCAAACTACATCCTGAAATTGCCATTAAAAGCCGTTCGGTACGTAAACGCTTTACTAAAGTGTTAGAAAATAACATTAAAATTGTATTGCGTCGTGTTGACGAAAAAGTACAAGTAAGAAACAACTGGGATAACATTTCAGTCGTTACTAAATTGGTTGATGCACAAACGCGCTTAGACTTTATTGACAGCCTACAGCGTATTCCTGGAATTGTGCAATTTATTGAAGTAACCGAAACAGACTTCACTACACTTGACGATATTTATAAAAAAACTATTGATCTAGTAGGGCATACGATTGTTGGCAAAACATTTTGCGTACGTGCTAAACGTATCGGGCAACACGATTTTACTTCAACAGATTTAGAGCGTTACGTAGGTGGTGGTTTAAACCAGCACGTAGAAGGTGCACGCGTTAAGTTAAGCCGCCCTGAAGTAACTATTCGCTTAGAAGTAAAAGACGATAAAGCTTATATAGTAACGCAAACACATTTTGGTATGGCTGGTTTTCCACTGCCAACTCAAGAAGACGTGCTTTCGCTTATGTCGGGTGGTTTTGACTCTGGTGTAGCTAGTTATCAAATGATCCGTAAAGGCGCTCGTACGCACTTTTTATTCTTCAATTTAGGTGGCGCAGCTCACGAAATTGGTGTTAAGCAAGCAAGTTACTATTTATGGAAAAAGTTTAGCTCTACCCATAAAGTTAAGTTTGTAACTGTTGATTTTGAACCCGTAGTCGCAGAGATTTTAGAAAACGTTGAAAACAGCCAAATGGGTGTTGTACTAAAACGCATGATGATGCGTGCAGGTAGCCAAGTTGCACAAAAGCTAAACATTCAAGCACTTGTAACTGGTGAAAGTATTGGTCAGGTTTCAAGCCAAACACTAGCTAATTTAAGCGTGATTGACCGCGTAACCGAAACGCTTATTTTACGCCCGCTTATTCAGCACGATAAGCAAGAAATTATTAATATCGCCCGCCAAATTGGTACCGCAGAAATGGCCGAAACGATGCCAGAGTACTGTGGCGTAATTTCTAAAAAGCCAACCGTTAAAGCTAAAATTGATGTTATTAAAGGCGAAGAAGAAAAGTTCGACTTTGATGTACTAAATACCGTAGTAGAAAATGCCCGCATTATGGATGTACGCGACATTGACGTAGAAGCTAAGCAAGAGCTGAAAGAAGCTGAGTCGGTTGCTGATTTACCAGCTGGCGCAGTGGTTGTTGATATTCGCTCACCTGAAGAAGAAGATGCAGCACCACTAGAGGTTGATGGCATTGAAGTGGTGCATTTACCGTTTTTCCGCTTAGCGACTAAGTTTGGTGATTTACCAAAAGATAAAGATTATTACTTATATTGCGAAAGAGGTGTTATGAGCCAGTTACAAGCGCTTATTTTACATGAGCAAGGCTTTGATACAGTTAAAGTTTATCGCCCGTAAGTAACCAAAATTTAGGTTAAGTATTTATATAAGCGTGGTTTAAACCACGCTTTTTTTTGCCTCAACTTTAGCAAGTAGCTCATTATTATAAGGTGTTTTAATATTATAAAGTTTGCCTTGCTGACGAATATACCCACAAATGGCTGCAATTTCGGTCGTTCTGTTATGAACAACATCTTGCTGCATAGATGAGTAATTATCGCAGGTCAGCTCCATTATTTTATAAGCGGTGTTTAATGCTTTAATTAATGGGATATCAAGCCCTTGGGCTTTTGCTATATTACATGCCTCATTAAGTGCGCTAAAAATTATTGCGTTATATTTAGGAGAGCGTAGCTCACCATTTTTAATATTGTTTAAGGCGCTAAGAGGGTTAATAGCAATGTTTACAAGCAGTTTTTCAAAGCGAAGCTGATGAATGTTATCAGTCCATTTAATGTTAGGTACTGCTTTTAAAGCCTCGGCGATAACTTCGTTATTTTGAAGTGCGAGGCTATTACAACCGCCAACCACACTTTGTCCTTCGCCTGTATGTTGCACAATATATTGGTTAGATTTATACCCTGCCATGCTAGTGGTTAAAAAGTAGAGTGCTTGGGTGCTATTAAGTTGATCATTTATCTCGTCAACATTTCCCATTCCATTATGCGAAAGAACGACAGAGCAACCTTTAGATAAAAAAGGTTTTACTTGAGCAAAGGCATCGGGTACCTGAAAGGCTTTAACCGTAAATAATACAAGATCAAATTCGTTGTATTTATTTAGCTGATTTAAAGAAATAAACTGTGCGTTAATTCTTTTAGATGCATTATTACCACGGCTATAAAAACGTGTGTTCGTAGAGGCTTTACGAGTTAATACCGTTACATGATTTGATGTGCTTAAAAAGTGGCTCAGTAATAAGCCTATAGCGCCATCACCAACAATTAAAATATTAGCCATATGGGTTCTTTTTTCGAGGGGTAAAAATAATTCTAATTAAAAAGTAGCTAGCAGCACCAGCAAAGTCAGCAAAAAAATCACCTAGTGATGCCTGTCTGTAGGGAAGGGCGTCTTGCATTATTTCTATAGATGCACCGTATCCAGCCAATAGCATTATTTGTGCATACAAAGGAAGCTTAAACGCTTTATCCATTATGATAGCTAGTACGAAAAAAATCCCGAAGTGGGCGACTTTATCAACATGTGGAAATAAATTAACAACTCCCCCTTTTACTTCCTTTGCAAATAAGAAAGTAAAAGCCACTATGCTGATTAAAAAAATTGCTTGATAAACACGCCTTGTCACGACAGATCCTAAAATCGCTTAAAAAAGAATCGCCAGTATATCAAACTAAATTAGTATCGCACCTGAACAACATGCAGAAAAATGTAAAGATTTATAATTTTAGCGTTATAATTGCCACATTAAATTAAGATTAAATAGTTAGGAGAAATCAATGCCTTCATTTGATATTGTATCTGAAGTAGAAATGAACGAAGCAAAAAACGCGGTTGATAATGCCAACCGAGAGCTAGAAACGCGTTTTGACTTTAGAGGCGTAGACGCATCAATAGAGCTAAATGACAAAACAATCAAACTAAAAGCAGAAGCTGATTCACAAGTTATGCAATTGTTTGATATTTTAGCCGGTAAAATATCTAAACGTGGTATGGATGTAGCAAGCTTAGAGCTTCAAGATATTACGCGTGCAGGCAAAAATGTTTTTCGTAACGTTGGCCTTAAGCAAGGTATTGAAAAAGACATGGCTAAAAAAGTAGTTAAAGCCATTAAAGATTCTAAAGTAAAAGTACAAGCCGCTATTCAAGGTGAAGAAGTACGTGTTACAGGTAAAAAGCGTGACGACCTACAAGAAGCTATGCAGGTAGTTCGCAGCGCTGATTTAGGCCAGCCTTTTCAGTTTAAAAACTTCCGCGATTAATTATTTATAGTACGGCTAGTTATAAATAATACCTCTTCAACCTGCGCTTAATAATTTAAGCTCAGGTTGAGTTATTTTTAAGCGCTGTTAGCACCCTTAATAAATCAAACTATGTTTAATAGTTAAGCTACTATACTTATACTCTTATTAAATATTTTTGTTTTAGGTGTATTAATGAATCGCTACCAACTTTTAGTTTTTATTACTTTTGTATTTTTTAGTAGCTCAAGCACAAGTAAATCAATAGATATAAATGTATTAGTAGAAGATGGTTATTTTCCTATAGTCATTAATGCCCAAAAACAGCAGGGCTTAGCCCCTGAGTTTATTAAAGTATTAAACAATACCCAAAGTGAATATAACTTTATACTCAATTCATTACCTGTAAAAAGGTTGACCAAATCAGTAGAGCAAAACAAATTTGATGTTTTATTTTTAATGGCGCAGCAATGGATCCCTCTATCAGCGCGAGAAAATATTACCCAGAGCAAATTTTATGTTATTACTAAAAATGAATTATATGCACTTAAAGAAAACGCCAAAGATCAAACCTACTTTGATGACTTACAATCATTAACTAAAGCCGGTGTACTTGGTTACTCTTATCACTTTGCAGGGTTTAATACCGACGCGTATTACTTAAGCGAAGAGCATAATGTTAGCCTTACAGTTGATGAGTTCAATGTAGTAAAAATGCTGTTATTGCAGCGCTCAGATGTCGGTGTTTTAAATAATATTGCTTATCAATATTTTAAAAATAAAAAAATATTCGATATGAGTTTGTTATATAAAAGCGAAAAACCAGACGCCGTGTTCGACACTCACTTTTTAGTAAGCCCTAAGCAAAGCAAAATATCTGCATCTAAAATAGATTCAATTCTTAACTCAGCAGCTACAAAGCCCCATATTATAAAGTTACTAAATAAATACTCAGCACCATTTAGCTTTGATAATACACCAGAGTAATTAGGTTTTAGCTGTATAGACGTCCGTTGACATTTGTAAACAAAGTACTCACAATAGCCGCATATTTTTAAGGTGCTTGCTTAGTGCTCATGCACTGGTTTTAAGGTATTGAAACTAACAGCAAGATAATCGGGAAGTTGGTGCGTATTTATGACAAAAGCAATCCCAACACTGCCCCCGCAACGGTAAAGTATTAACACTTTTTTTATGGTGTTTACTGAGTCCGGAGACCGGCCTTAAAGTAATCTTACTTACTTAAATCTTTGCGGTGGGCAAAGATAGGGACCATCATGTTAAATAAAACAACACTAGGCGTTGCAATTACTGCTGCGCTGTCATTTTCTGTGTCTGCTGCAGATAATTCAATCGAAAAAATAACTGTTACTGCTAATAAATTTGAGCAATCAATTAATGATGTTTTAGCAAGCGTAAATGTTATTGACCGCGCCGAAATAGATGCAAGCAACGTGCGTGACTTACCAACGCTATTAAGCAAACAAGTCGGCTTTCAAATTAATCCTAACGGCGGCTTTGGCCAAAATTCTGGCGTGTCTTTACGTGGTACAGGTTCTGGCGATACTTTAATTTTAATCGATGGCGTACGGACGGGTTCGGCAACGCTTGGTCAAAAAGCGCTAAGTAATGTTCCTTTAAATAGTATTGAGCGTATCGAAATTATTAAAGGCTCACGTGCTGCTGTTTATGGCTCAGATGCTCTTGCGGGTGTTATTAATATTATTACGCGTGAAGCTGATAATTTATCTTTAGATGCTACTTTTGGCTCAGACGCATACCAAAACTATCAAGTTGCGGGTTCTGTTAAATCGGCTATTGTGACCACCGCTTTTAATGCGGGTTATGAAAAAACAGATGGCTTTGACGCATTGCAAGGTGTGGCACCCGATGAAGATGGCTATGAAAATAAAAACCTTGGTTTTAAAGTAAATTACTCCGACGCACATTACGGCGACTTTAAGTTACTAGGTCAATACAGCGAAGGTTACGCAGATTACGATAGTCGCTTTAGCCCTGCAACAAGTACTGTAGAGGTTAATGACTTTAAAAACTATCAGTTATCAGCGCTTTGGAATAAAAATTATACCAATCAATCACACAGTATTGATGTTGCAATTTCAACAGATGACTCTGATAACACGTATGTTAATTTCTCTACGGGCTTGCCAATTACAAGCACGTTTATAACTAAACGTACACAAATTGATTATAACGGCCAATATACAGTTTCTAGTGACGTTAATATTAGTGGTGGTGTTAACTGGTATAACGATGATGTGTCGCACAGCTCTGAGGTATTTGTTGAAGATAACCGTGACGTACTTGCTGTGTTTGTAGGGGCTTATTACGATACCGACACAGTACTGGCTAATTTAACTGTTCGCCAAGATGATGACGAGCAGTTTGGTGACGAAACAACTTACACTGCTGCCGCGGGTTATCATTTATCTAAAGATTCAACATTTCGTATAAGCCAAAGTACAGGTTTTAAAGCGCCTACCTTTAACGATTTATACTATCCTAATTTTGGTAATCCTGATCTGCAGCCTGAAAAGTCTGTAAACCGTGAACTTGGCGTAAATGTAAACTTTGATGCTGCACAAGTTGATGTCGCTATTTTTAGAAACGACATTGAAGATAAAATTGATTACGATGCAAATTTTGCTTTAGCTAACATTAACGAAGCGCGCTATGAAGGGGTTGAGTTTAGCCTTTCTCAGCAGTTTTATGGGTTTGATAGCAATATTAACTTTGCTTACTTAAGTGCAGAAAACAAAGAAACAGGCGCAGAATTACGTAACGTTGCTAAACGTACGTTCAACTGGGAAGTAGCAAAACAGTTTGGTGCATTTGATGCAACACTAGATATGCAATACCGTAGTGACCGCCAAGGCGCTGTGACACGTTTAGGTTCTTACACACTTTGGAACTTAGCGGGTAATTACCAAGTAAATGAGCACATTGAAGTATCACTTCGTGTAGAAAATTTATTTGATAAAGAATACAACGCGGTTGATTCAAATGCTGATTTTACAACGGGTGAAGTGTATTACTACAACACACCAGAGCGTCGCTTTTTTGCAGGCGCAAGCTACCAGTTTTAGTCGTCTTTAATAACCTTTGTAGTTATACCAACCTGCATAAATTTTTGATCAATTTAACGAATTAAATTGCACTATAACGTCGTTAAAAATTTTTTATTTAGAATAACTAGATACAAAAATTTTTGCCTAGTTCTAGCGTAATTTTCTTAACGTTAAATAGACCCCATATATAAGCAGATTGGTATTAAAGGCTTTTAAGTTCAGCTGAAAATACAAAAGCCCGATTTAAATCGGGCTTTTTAATGTGTAGCTAAATTTAACTACTTAAATTAACTGCTTAAATTAGTTACTCAGTTAAAAACTCTTTAAAAACGGTTTCAAACTTGTGTAATTTAGGTGCTATTAAAATACTACAGTAACCTTGTTGGGGGTTTTCGTTGTAGTAATCTTGATGATAATGCTCTGCAGGGTAATACGTTGTAGCTGGGCTAACCTCTGTCACTATTGGCTCGCTAACGTGGTTTTGTAATTGGGCTATCATTTCATTGGTTTGCTTTAATTGCGCGTCGTCATGGTAATAAACAACGCTTCTGTATTGCGTGCCTATATCGTTACCTTGGCGATTTAATTGCGTTGCATCATGCAAAGTAAAAAACATTGCTAAAAGTGTTTCAAAGCTCACTATAGCGCTGTCAAATTCAATCTTAACAACTTCTGCATGCCCGGTAGTGCCTGTACAAACTGATTGGTAAGTCGGCGTGTTTGTTTCGCCGCCAGTGTAACCAGAACTTACGTTTAATACGCCATTTACACGTCTGAATGCAGCATCTATACACCAAAAACAGCCGCCACCAAATGTTGCTACTTGCTTTGCTGAGCTCATAAATTATTCCTAAATGTGTATGGAGTTTAAAGGCGAGCATAAAATGAATGCGCCGTAACAACAAGGTTACGGCGCAATTAAGCGGTTAGATCTCTTCTAAAGGTTTATCTTGTGCTTGTTTATCTAGTTTTTGTTGTAAAAACTCAGGCGATTGTGTGTTTCGAGCTAACGCATAATACGCAGCAGGTACAACAAAAAGAGTCAGCAAGGTAGAGACTATAACGCCTGTAAATACAACAACACCAATTACCATTCGGCTTTCAGCACCAGGACCTGAGGCAAGTACTAAAGGTACCGAACTCATAACCGTGGTCAGCGAGGTCATAATAATAGGGCGTAAGCGCTGAGTTGCTGCCTGCAAAATAGCTTCGCTAAATTCAACGCCTTTATCACGTAGCTGGTTAGTAAACTCAACGATTAAAATACCGTTTTTAGCGCTTAAACCTATGAGCATTACAATACCAATTTGGCTGTAAATATTGAGAGTAAGGCCAGTAGACCATAAACCAAACATAGCGCCCATTAAGCCAAGCGGTACAGTTAGCATAATTACAAACGGGTGCATAAAGCTTTCAAATTGTGCTGCCAGTACTAAAAAAGTCACCGTAAGAGCAAGTATAAATACGTAGGTCATCGCAGATGCACCTTCGTAAAAAAGCTGAGATTCGCCTTTGTAATCTACAGCACCATCAATATCGTTTTCCTGCGCGGCTACTTCATTTAAAAAGTTAAGCGCTTGCTCAAGTGTATAGCCATCAGCTAAGTTAGCGCTTAGCGTTATAGCGCGCATACGATTATAACGATTTAATCGCGATGCTGTGGCTTCTTCTTTTAAGCTGATAAGGCTGTCTAGCGGTACTAGCTCACCGCTTCGCGATTTAAGGTATATATTTGAAATATCAGTAGGGTTAGCAAAATCGGCTTTTGTGCCTTTTAAAATTACATCGTATTCTTCACCACGGTCAATAAAGGTGGTTACGCGGCGCTGACCCAACATTGTTTCAAGGGTTGTGCCTACATCTGATACCGACACACCTAAATCAGCCGCTTTGTTTTTATCAATACTGACTAAAAACTGTGGGAAGGTTTCTTTATAATCATGATCGATTCTTACAAGGCCAGGGTTTTGCTCGGCACGTTTTATAATACGGTCGCGCCAATCGGCTAGTTGTGCGTAATCGTTACCTTGCAATACAAACTCAATAGGGCGAGATGAGCCACCACCGCCAATACCGCGGCGCATAATGGCAAAGGCACGTACATCGGTAACTTCTTGCATTTTACCGCTTATTTCATCCATTACTTCCCACGTAGAGCGTTTACGCTTATCCCAATCGGCCATACCTACAATTGCCACGCCGCCGCTGCCGCCCCAACCAGGCACTCGAACAAGCACACGGCTTAGCTCACCTGCTTGCGAATAGGGCATTAAGCGCTCTTCAATTTTTGCCATGTTGGCGGCATTATTTTCGTAGCTTGCGCCTTCTGGGCCACTCATCATAATAAAGAATGTACCACGGTCTTCTTTTGGCGTTAGCTCAGAAGGGACTTGTAAAAATAGCGAGTAACTAACAAAGCCAGCAAGTAATAAGCTCACCATTAATCCCCATTTACGGGTTATATTGGTAGATAAGGACTTACGATAGCTTGATTCTATTTTAGTAAACTGACGGTCCATCCACAGGCTAAACTTGTTTGGTTTGTCAGATACTTTAAGTACTTTAGAGCAAAGGGCAGGAGCAAGTGTTAGCGCGGTAACGCTTGAGAAAAACACGGCAGCGCTTACAGCCATTGCAAACTCTGTAAATAAAGCGCCTATACGGCCATCCATAAATACAAGCGGCACAAATACCGATATAAGCACGAGTGTAGTTGCTACAATTGCGAAACCTACTTCACGTGCGCCCCTAAATGCGGCTAACAACGGTGGCTCACCCAGTTCTATACGGCGGTGAATGTTTTCAAGCATTACAATGGCGTCATCTACTACTAAACCAATAGCCAATACTAATGCCAATAACGTTAATAGGTTGATTGAGTAACCCATAGCAAGTAAAAACATAAAGCTACCAACCAGTGCTACGGGTACAGTTACCGCCGGGATAAGCGTTGCTCGTATGTTGCCTAAAAACAAAAATATAACCAGTACAACTAGTCCCATAGATATTGCTAGAGTGCTGTAAACTTCACTAATAGACTCTTTAATAAACACAGAGGAGTCGTAGCTGTCTTGAATAGTAGTACCTTCAGGTAGGTTTCGTTTTATTTTTTCAAGTTCGCTGCGGGCATTGTCTACCACGGTTAATGTGTTTGCTTTAGCTTGCTTAACAATGCCTAAACCAATCATGTTACGGCCATTACCACGGAACAAACTTTCATCGTCAGCAGCTTCTAGATGAACGTCGGCAACTTCGCCTAAACGTACTAAATAGCCTTCATCGCCGCGTTTTATTACTAGGTTTTTAAAATCGCGCTGATCTTTATAGCTTCGGGCTGTACGTACAGTAAAGTCACGATCTATCGACTCAATTTCGCCTGCTGGTAGCTCAACGTTTTCTGTACGTAGAGTATTTTCTATATCACTTGATGTAATTCCACGGGCAGCCATGGCTTGGCGATTTAGCCAAATCTTCATCGCGTATTGGCGCTCTCCGCCAATACGTACGTTTGATACACCATCAACGACGGCTAAACGGTCAACAATAAAACGCTGAGCGTAATCAGATAGTTGCAACGAATCCATTGTTTCGCTGTTTAATACAAACCATGCAATAGGGCTTTCATCACTATTTGATTTAGATATTTCTGGTGGGCGTACTTGATCAGGTAAGCTATCTAGAGCGCGAGCAACTCGCTCTCGTACATCGTTAGATGCAGCGTCTATGTCGCGGTTAATATTAAACTCAATAGTAATGTTTGAACGTCCATTACGACTTGATGAGTTAATACTTTTAATACCTTCAATACCTGATATACGGTTTTCAATTATTTGCGTTATTTTGGTTTCTATAATCTCAGCAGACGCGCCAGTGTACTCAGTACTTATATTTACAATAGGCGTTTCAATATCTGGGTATTCTCGAAGTGGCAGCATAGTAAAAGCAACCAAACCAAAAGTAAGCAGTAGTAAATTAATTACAATGGCAAAAACAGGGCGTTTAACGCTAGTATCTGTAATCTTCACGTATTACCCCTTTATGCTTACTTTGCTACCAGAGCGAATTTTTATTAGCCCTTCAGTAACAATTTGCTCGCCATCGGTTAAGCCTTCATCAATAGCAACCCAACCATTGTTTCTGCCGGCAACATGTACTTCAATTCGGTTAGCTACACCATCAGTGATTTGAAATACAAAATGTTTATCTTGAAGTGGAATCACGGCTTTTTCAGGCACCATTAATGCCTGATTACTACTTAGCTCTAGAGCCGTGTTTAATAACATGCCAGGACGAAGTAATCCTGATTTATTAGCAAAGCTTGCAGTAACTTCAACGCTGCGAGTTACAGAGTCGATACGCGAGCTAATATGCGTTACTTTGCCGTTAAACGTTTGCCCTGGGTAGGCGTCGTTTTGAGTTAATACCTTCATACCTATAGCTAGCTGAGATAAGTATTTTTCAGGTACTTTAAAATCAACTTTAATAATACTAATATCATCAAGTGTTGTGATAATGGTTGTATTACTTACGTATGCACCTACTGATATTTCTCGTTTACCTAGTAGGCCCGAAAAAGGCGCAGTAATCGTCATTTCGTTTAGCTTTGTTTTTGCGCTTTCTAGTTGAGCCTCTGTTGCATCAACACGAGATAACTGCTCTTCAAGTAGTGACTTTGCTGTTGATTGCGTACGTGAAAGCTCAGTAAGGCGGTCTAGCTGGCGCTTTTCTTCACGCAGGTTTATGCCTAGTTCTTTAACCGCTAGTTGTTCTTGCTGGCTTTGTAGTTGAACTAATTTTTGACCTTTACTGACTAAGTCGCCATCTTTAAAGTATATATCTGTGACATAGTCGTTTTGTGCACTTTTAATATAAATTGCTTGGTTTGCGCGGGCACTACCAATAGCTTCTATCATTACTGCGTTTTCTTGAGAGGTAACCGTGTGAGCGGTTACTTGGGTCGACATTTGCGATAAATCGGCCTGTTCACCGTGGCTAGCGGGTAAATATAAGTAAACGCTAAATATTAAAAGTAGTGTAATAATAAATGGAAAGAGAGCTTTACCTGATTGTCTTGAGTACATTGATTTCATACCTGAAAATGAATTGTAAGTATTGTACGAAATAAGACCGGGAAAAGGCGGTTATGTATCTCATAAATTTGTGCGTTAAGCGTAAAAGTAAATAAGATTTATTCATTGTTCCTATTTTGTTGAGAAAAAGCGGTAAATGTATGAAATTTAAAACCACCTGTAGTTTTTGTTTAACCACAAGAAAGGTCATACTTTGGGCCGTTATTATGTTTGTATTTTATATGGTGTTTTATCAATATGGATAAACTTAACAAAGCGGTTAAATATCGTGCTCAAGGAGCTCGCTATGCAATAGAAATACTTATTGTTGGGGCGGTAGGCCTTGCCTTTATTATGCTGTTTAATTTATTGCGGCCAGGTGAAATTAGCATACTAGAAATATTTTTAGTGAGCTTGTGTATAGCCGCTATTTTTGTTGGTTTTTTAAAAACTCAAGAGCCTTATTACAGCCTAGTTTTAAGTGAGTCTGAATTAATTTATTGCCACAAATATGGTGCGTGGAGCATGTCTTGGAGTAATTTTCATCACAGTGGGATCCCCAAAGTAGAAGATGGGTTTGACCACCTAGAGCTTAATGCTGTGGGTGTTAAATTAAACGACATAGATGAGTTTTTAACAAGTATTGCACCGCGAATTGCAGGGAAACTATTAATAGAACAGCGCAACTTGTTTATGCAAGTTGTTCAAAAACATTGCAAAAATGGCAATTGCCCATCAGAATGGTTAATAGAAGATACACATTACACTTCCTTAAAAGGAAAGAGCTATACTGGACTTATAGCTATGTTTGCTAATAGAACTAAGCACCTTCAACTGTTAACAGGTTACGACTTATTGTTACCTGCCAGTGTATTAGATAGAGATATTTGGGCATTTAGTGCTAACTTAAATAAGTGGAAGCGCCAGCCCAGTCAGTTTATAGCGTCGCAAATTAATAATTAAATTGCGACTGTAGGAAAGAAGATGAGCCAAGACAGAGCCTTTTTAAAAAGTGGTCGAAATACCATAATACATAAAGACAAAAAACTTGATTTAGTGGTAGTTAACTCTGAGATCCACCCTAAAATAAAAGTAACTCAAAATGGCTTAGAACCATTTAAAGAAGAGTTACCTAAAAATCGACGTGATGCGAAAGAGCGATACCTTGAAATGGTATACGTTAGCAGTGCAGATGTTTTTGGTGAAGAAAAACAACTGCTTTTTATTCAGGCTTTAGATGGTCGAGAGTACAAGGTAGATTACAGTAAAATAGGTACAAAGTTGTTTGTACGTATCCATCAAGATACTTATATGTAGCTATTTAATGGCATCTTTATTGCTAGTGATTACACTATAGTAATTATTTGACATAAAAGGTGCTACGTATGAAAGCGTTTGCTTTAATCCCTCTCATTTCTTGCGGTTTGCTGAGTGCGTGTGGAGGCGGTGGTGGTAGCGACGATACAGGTATTGAATCATCTGTGAATGCCGGAACTGACTTACAAATTATCGAAAAAAGTGAATTTACCATTACTGCACAAGGCTCTCCTGCAGACGGTACATTTACTTGGCAACAAGTAAGTGGCCCAAGTTTAGATGGATTCCCACTTGATGGCGCAGAGCAAATCCTTACTGCACCAGATGTTAAAGCTGACAGCGAGATAATTTTAAGAGTTAGCTATCAAAGTACTGGAAGCAGTGCTGTTAGTGATGATATTACAATTTCTGTAAGTTCTAATAATCAGCTACCTCTTGTGGTAGTAACGCAAACCTTACCCGAAACACTTCCCTCTGTTTATAAAGATACAATTACCTTAAGTGCTCTTGAATCAACAGATCCTGATGACAATGGCCAAATAGATACTTATTTTTGGGAGCAGTTATCAGGCCTAGATCTTGATATTACAAGCTTTGATGAGTCAACGCTGAGCTTTTCTCATCCGTTACTTGAAAGTAATACCAATTTATCTTGGAAATTAACAATTACCGACGATGAAGGTGGGCAAGCAAGTACGCAATACGATATGACACTTAATAAAACTAATGAGCTGGTGGATGCCAATGCTGGGGATGATCAAACTGTAGAAGAGTTTGAATTAGTTACCCTAGATGCAACAGGCAGTGAAACCGTTACAGATACGTATGCGTGTACCTGGCAACAACTTACCGGTAATGCCGAAACGCTTAGTAGCGCCAGCCAATGTACAACCACATTTACCGCCTCTGATGTAGATACAGATACGACATTAAGCTTTGAAGTGACAGTAACAGATTCAAAAGGGCGTACCGATACAGATTCTTTATTTGTTGATGTTACACCTAAAGCGCTAGGACTTATAAACGACAGCGGTGTAGGTGAGTGCTATAACAATACTCAACGAATAAACTGCGCAAGTGATGACTTTCCTGAGCAAGATGCTGAGCTTGGCCGCGATAGTTACGCTAATAAGCTAGATAAAGTCGGGAAAGGTAATCTGGCATTTGATTATACTAAGCTGAACAAGTTTGCTGATGAAGTTGCAGATGATAGCAGTGACTTTACCTGTATTCGCGATAATGTGACCGGCTTAGTGTGGGAAGTAAAAAGTGCGCCTTCAGGTACTGTTCCAGACACCTCATTGCGAGATGGGCAAAATCATTACTTTTGGGATATAGGAGAAACTACTTTTACAGATACAAGTACTGCAAATAGCACGTGTCCTAACGATACAAGTTGTGGAGTTCAAAGTTATATAAACGAAGTGAACGACTTAGATTTTTGTGGTGGTACTAATTGGCGCTTACCAACTTACACTGAGCTTTTAGGTTTAATTGATTATGGCAAGCAAGGGCAAAGAGTACTAATAGACGAATCGTTATTTCCTTATATTCCTCAAGCGGGCGAGATAGAAGATGTAGATTTACCTTATTGGACATCGCAAACAGCCGCCGACGGTACTAGTTTATCGCAAGCTTATATTATCGATATGAGTAGCGGTAATGACCTGGCTTACCCTAAAGAAAACACCGCTTATGTCCGCTTAGTTAGAAGCCGTTAGGAGAAAATGATGAAATTAAAATTACTCTATGTTCTAGCTGCTACCGCGTTTAGCCTTAATGTTGCTGCTGAACAAACATGTTACGCAGGTGCAGACACTACCACCGCAACAGATAGGTTCACAATAAATACAGACGGTACGGTATCAGACAGTGAAACAGGTTTAATGTGGCAACGATGTAGCTATTCGCAAACCTATAACGAGGATACAGAACTTTGCGAAGGGTCTACACCTTCAATTAACTGGCAAGAAGCTCTGCGCGGCGCAAAAAATGATACAACCGCCGATTACGATGATTGGCAAGTGCCTAACATTAAAGAGCTGGCGAGTATTTTAGAGCACAGCTGTACAGAGCCAAGTATTAATGAAGATGTATTTTTAGGCACCAAGCTGCAAAATTATTGGTCAAATACATCGGGTGTAAGCACAATGAGCTCAGCATGGGTTTATCAATTTGATAGCGGGTTAAATAGTTTACACGCCAAAACAAGTAACGTGTATTTACGCTTAGTTCGTTACGAAAAATAACATAAACTATTATTTAGCTGATGCTACTTATAAAGGCATCACACTAAAAAGCACAGCCATAGCGCTGTGCTTTTTTGTTTTACATAAATTTACGTTATTTCAATAATAAAGTGCTTATAAGATTGCTACTTAGCGTGTTTTTTTGCCATTATAGGCCGTGATTTAATTACGAAGGAATATCACGGTGTATTTAAGCTATTTTGGCCTAAGCGAAAAACCTTTTTCGATCTCGCCTAACCCTCATTACTTATTTTTAAGTGAACGCCACAAAGAAGCATTAGCACACCTAACCTATGGATTGGGTGAAGATGGCGGCTTTGTATTATTAACGGGCGAAGTAGGCACAGGTAAAACAACTATTACGCGCAGTATGTTAGAGCAGCTGCCAGAAAATACGCAAGTGGCAATGATCCATAACCCTGCGTTATCAGAGCTTGAACTTTTAGCGAGTATTTGTGATGAGCTAAAAATTAGTTACGACTCGCAAAATGCCACACTAAAAAGCCTAACCGATATTATTAAACAGCATTTAGAAATGAATAATAAGTCGGGTGGCCACACCATACTTATTATTGATGAAGCCCAATTATTAGCACCAGATGTACTAGAGCAGTTACGCTTATTAACTAACATAGAAACTGATCATAAAAAGTTACTGCAAATAGTGCTCGTAGGGCAACCTGAGTTGCAAGAGCTGTTAAAACGAAATGAATTAAGGCAACTTGCTCAGCGAATTACTGCTCGATATCACTTATTACCGTTAACGCAAGGGCAAACGGTGGCTTATATTAAGCACCGTTTACATATAGCAGGCTGTGATAAAGGAATATTTTCAATGGATGCCATGCAAACTGTCCATCAGTTAACTGGCGGAGTGCCTCGCTTGATGAACTTAGTATGTGAGCGGGCATTAGTAGGGGCTTTTGCAAAGCAGCAGCTAATAGTTGATAGCGATATAATAAAAAAATCAGCGCAAGAATCATTACCTATGGATTTTATAGCAACTGATAATAACGCTTCAAAACCAAGTGGATACACCTCTTACGGCTTTGCCTTTGTTGCATTGTTTGCAGCAGGTGTTGGCCTTTCATTTATTATATAGTTAGGTGATTAATGTCTTATTTATTAGATGCATTAAAACAATCGCAACAAGCAGATATGAGCGCCGAGCAATACGATTTGCAATCAGAACAATTAAAACAACAACAAGCACTCAAGCGCTATCGTAAAATAGCTTGGTTACTTGGAGGCAGTATTGCCGCTTTTATAGCTGTCGCTGGTGGGTTTGCCAGTGGTAAGTGGCTACAAAGTAGCACATTGCTTGAAAAGCCAGTACTTAGCGAAGCTACAAAAATTGAAGCGGATAGTAAAGCGCCTGTAAAAGAAAGCGAAGAAGAGCAAACAGCATCTTTAAATTCAGCAAATAAATCGGCACCTTCAGAGCCAACTAAAACTGCAGATAGCACTAATAAAGCATCTATTGAAGGTCAGCTTGTATATGTACAAACACAATCAGGTGTGCAAAAAATGCTGCTTACCCCGCAAGGGCAATACATTCCAATGAATGATAATCCTATGCAAACTCAGCAAGGTTATAATGTAAAAATGCCTATAAATGCCAATGGTTATAGCCAAAATACATTTAACCAACCCGCACAAAGCTACAACCCGCTTGCCTATAATGCACAAGGGCAAAGCTCACAGTTTATGCAGCCTCAAACGCCAAATACAAGCTCTGCTGGGCTAGATATGAGCAAATATAAAGTGCTGGGCAAACCTGTTAATAGCAATGCAGGGCAAAATACATCAACGACGCAAAGCGATCCTGAATTAGATGCGGTGCCTACCAAATTAAAAGACGCGTTTGCACAAGCAATAAAAGATTCTGAACAGGAGCAAGATTACGAAGTAACCCAAGGCTCTCGTACTTCTTCTCGTGTTAACCCTGTAGAGCTATTACCAGACGGCCTACAAGCAATGCTACCAAGCATAAAATACCAGGCGCATATTTACTCATCAAGCGCAGATAAACGTTGGATCAAGTTAAATGGACGAGAGCTTCATGAAGGTGAAAGCATCGGGGTTTTAACTGTCAAAGAGATCACGCCAGAGCAAAGTGTACTGGATTTTGATGGTTACGAGTTTAGCTTAAAAGCACTGCAAGACTGGCCGTAATAATAAGGTAGGTGTTGTATAAATAAAGCCGCACTATCACGTTCTGAGCGGCTTTATTAAGGTAAAATAGAGTTTTTATAAAAGCGCGCTAAGTCGATATTATATTCTTTAGGTTTTACAGCAGACTCCAACGTGTCAGACGTCTTTTTATTTGATAAATCTATATCTTGTACTTCAGTATAACGGCCATGTTTAGCACTATAAAATGTTTTAACTGTAGGCTTTAATGGTGTCGCTGGGTTGCTTTCGGTTACTAAGCCCACTTTTTGGCTCGACAATCTAACAAGAGTGCCCACAGGGTGAATACCAATACACTGTATAAACTTAGTTAATAGCTCACCATCAAAACTATCGGGGCATCCGTCTTTTAATATTTTAAAAGCTTTAATTGGCTCCATGCCCGCTTTATAAACTCGCTCTGCGGTTAGTGCATCGTATACATCTACAATTGATGCCATGCGTACATATAAGCTTATTTCATCGCCTTTCTTACCAAACGGGTAGCCTTTACCATCTAATCGCTCATGATGCATGCCAGCTATATCTACTGCTACGCCTGTTAATCCTGACTCTTCTAAAATTTCTTTACTAAATAATGAATGCATTTTCATTATTTTGAACTCGTCGTCAGTAAAACGCCCTGGTTTATTTAGTACTTCATCAGGAATTTTTATTTTACCAATATCGTGTAATAGCGCACCGGTGGTTAGCTCTACAATAATCTCTTTATCAATCCCTAAATGTTTTGCAAAAATGCCCATTAAAATAGACACGTTTATTGAGTGCTCAAGTAAGTAAGCGTCTTTTTGGCGCATTTGCGTTAAGCACGCAAGGGCATCTTGATTTCTAAAAACAGAGTCCATAAAACCACTAGCAAGCTCTCTAAATGGCGCTATATCAATATCGCGACCGGCTTTAATATCTTTAAATGCTTTTAACTGTAGAGTTTTAGCTTCGTCGTAGAGCTTTTTAGCTTTGCCCATTTCTTGCTCACTGCTGTGAACTTTTAGCCATGGGTCTCGTTTTTTTACTACGGTAGAGGTCTGAGTTGGTTCTTTTTCAGGTACTGATTTGGTGAGTGTTTTATCTGGGTCTATTTCAACTTCTAAAATGCCGGCTTTTTTTAGTTTATCAATACCAACTTGAGTTTTAACCCAGCCTTGGTTTTTGATTTTTATACGCCCAGTTTGCTTAGTGACACTTTGTACAAACATACCCGGGAGTAGTTTTGAAATAGAGATAATTTTCAATTTTATGACTTCTGTTACTAACCTTTCGATAAATTAGCAAATATGTACGTTACTGACTAATAAAAAAGGCACTTTACAGTGCCTTTTTTATTTTTTTAGTGAAAAGCTATTAGATTAATTACTCATCATCTTCAACAAGCGTCATTAGCGAGGTATTACCGCCTGATGCTGTTGTATCAACACTAATTGTTTTTTCAGTAATTAAGCGCTTAATTAATGTATCGTAATACTCAGAGCTAATTACCGGTAAAATTGCTCCTTTACGCTGTGCAAGTTGTTGGCTGAAGTAGCCTAAACGAGACGAGCGAGCCGCAACTACTGCACCTGCTAAATGAGGGTGCGCCAAAATAGCTTGTAACTGATTAGGTTTAGCTACTTGGAATACGCCCTCAGCAACACCTGTAGAGATAAATTTATCTTTAAAGGCAACCGCTTCATCATAAAACAGCTCAGACGCTACAGTGATCACCGTATTACCTGCGGCAATTGCAGTAATGATAGACAATGCCCAAAAGTTAAATGAAGTACTCTTATCGGCGTAACACACTACACAACCACGCGCTTCAAGGTGAAGTGTATTAGACTCACCCGTTGGCCCTGGCAGGGTAGTAAACTTACGCATGTGTTTCTCAAGGCGGTTAAGCTGAGCACGTGCTTCTGAAAGCGTTAATGCTAAATCGTCTGCTAAATCGTCAATAATTTCTACTGTAGCAATTTTAGCAAGTAACTGTCGTACAGCCGAAACACGGTCGTTTAATGGTGTTGCACGCCAAATTTTTTCATCGCGCATTGAGTTCGTCATTAGCTTTTGAACTTGCTCATTTGCACCGCTGTAGTGGTGTAAATCAAGCTCATCTGGCGTCAGGTTAGTCATTTGCACGTTATCTGGTGATGCTTTTTCTTTTACTAAACGTTGAAGGTAGTTAGGGCCACCAGCTTTAGGGCCTGTACCTGATAAACCACGACCACCAAACGGTTGCACACCAACAATAGCGCCAATCATGTTACGGTTTACGTATACGTTACCCGCACGCGACATTTTAGCTAAATACTCACAGCGCTCTTCAATACGTGAATGCACGCCCATTGTTAAGCCGTAACCTGTGTTATTTATTTGGTCAATCACGTTATCAATATCGTTCGATTTAAAGCGTACAACATGAACACATGGGCCAAATACTTCACGCTTAAGTACTGATAAATCTTCAATTTCGTATAAACGAGGAGCAAAGAAGTAAGCGCCATTTTGCGTGTTATCCGGAATTTTACACTCGTAATGAAGTATAGAATTACCTTTTAAGTACTCAACATGGTCGTTTAAGTTTTTAAGCGCTTTTTCGTCAATTACTGGGCCAACATCAGTTGAAAGTAATGAAGGATCGCCAATGTGTAACTCAGCTAAAGCACCTTTAAGCATTTCAATAATGCCATCAGCTACGTCATCTTGAATAAACAGCACACGAAGAGCAGAACAACGTTGTCCAGCACTTTGGAAACCCGAACTAATTACATCATCAACAACTTGCTCAGGAAGGGCTGTTGAGTCAACAATCATACAGTTTTGACCACCAGTTTCTGCAATTAACGGTACTTGAATATCGTTACGAGCAGCAAGTGTTTGAGAAATAAGTGTGCCTGTTTCTGTAGAACCGGTAAACATAACAGCTTGAATACGCTCATCAGGAACAATTGTTTTACCAACTTCTGAACCGCGTGCAACAACAGGTTGTACAACATGCTCTGGTAAGCCAACAGATAACATTAACTCTATAGCACGAAGCGCAATTAAGCTTGTTTGCTCAGCTGGTTTTGCAATTACAGTGTTACCAGTAACAATCGCAGCAGCCACTTGGCCTAAGAAAATCGCTAGAGGGAAGTTCCACGGGCTAATACATAAAATTACGCCACGGGCTTCAAAACGCTCATCTTGAGAAAGCTCTTCAGCGCGCGCTGCATAGTAACGGCAAAAATCAACGGCTTCACGTACTTCATCAATACCATCTTGCGCAATTTTACCCGCTTCTTTAATACAAATAGCCACTAGCTCATCGTGATGACGCTCTAAAATATCAGCAACACGGCGTAATAAGTTAGCACGCTCTTTTACTGATGTTTGTGACCAAGTCTCAAATGCGGCTTCTGCATTTGCAAGCAAGGTTTTCATTTCATCGCCAGATTGTAACTTAACGTGGCCAATGATTTCTTTATGGTTTGCAGGGTTTTTAACTGCAAGTGAGCCTTCTGGTACTTGGCTTTGCTCAATTAAATGCTCGTTAAACCACATATCAAGGTTCTCTTTGAAAGGGGTAATAACGTTAATATCAGTTAAATCCATGCCTTTTGAATTGGCACGTTCTTCACCGTATAAATCTATTGGCATTTTAATTTGCGTATTGTATTTGTTACGCAGGCCTTGCAGTGTTTCTACTGGGTCTGGTAGTAACGACTCAACAGGTTTAGTTGTATCTACTATTGCATTTACAAACGAAGAGTTTGCACCGTTTTCTAATAAACGACGTACAAGATAAGCAAGTAAGTCTTC
Source organism: Pseudoalteromonas sp. S3178 (assembly GCF_005886985.1). Classification (NCBI taxonomy): domain Bacteria; kingdom Pseudomonadati; phylum Pseudomonadota; class Gammaproteobacteria; order Alteromonadales; family Pseudoalteromonadaceae; genus Pseudoalteromonas; species Pseudoalteromonas sp. S3178. Next base: position 77,065 of record NZ_PNCW01000016.1, read on the forward strand.
GTGCTGACCTACTGGCGCATATACACGGCACTGAATTTTTTCTTCGTTAACGATTTGGTCAAATAATGATTCACCCATACCGTGTAAGCGTTGGAATTCAAAACCTGTGTTATCGCCTTTAGCAACTTCTAAAATAGTCGCTGCAGTGTAAGCGTTGTGCGTTGCAAATTGCGGATAAAGCACATCGCGCGCTTCAAGCATTTTAATAGCACATGCTTTGTAAGAAACGTCAGTTGTCGCTTTACGCGTAAATACCGGGAAGTGCTCTAAACCATCTTGCTGAGTGGTTTTGATTTCTGTATCCCAGTATGCGCCTTTAACTAAACGTACCATCATCTTGCGACCCACACGAGTTGCAAGGTCAGTTAGCCATTCAATTACAAAAATAGCGCGTTTTTGATAAGCCTGTACCGCTAAACCAAAACCTTGCCAATCACCAAGATCTTTATCGCTAAATACCGCTTCAATAACATCTAAAGAAATATCTAAACGGTCAGCTTCTTCAGCATCTACCGTAAAGCCGATATCGTACTTTTTAGCAGCAAGCGCAAGCTCTTTAAGTTTTGGCACAATTTCTTGCATTACACGTTCTTTATGAGTGAACTCATAGCGAGGGTGAATAGCAGAAAGTTTAACTGAAATACCAGGGCTTTTAACTGGTCCACGGCCATTTGCCGCTTTACCAATTGAGTGTATTGCATTCATGTAGCTGTCAAAGTAACGCTTGGCATCTTTCATGGTGCGCGCGCCTTCGCCTAGCATATCGTAAGAATATACATAGCCTTTTTGCTCTGTGTCGGCAGCACGCTCAATGGCTTCGTCAATGGTACGACCCATTACGAATTGCTTACCCATAATTTTCATTGCAAAGTTTACAGACTTACGAATAACCGGCTCGCCTAAACGACCAATGGTCTTTTTAAGCATACCGAACTGTTGTTCTTTAGTTTTGTCTGTGTAGTTAACCATTTTACCGGTTACTAATAATCCCCAAGAAGATGCGTTTACAAATAATGAATCGCTGCTTCCTAAGTGAGAGCTCCAATCGCCTTTAGCTAACTTGTCGCGAATAAGCACATCTTGAGTTGCTTTATCTGGTACGCGAAGCAGTGCTTCGGCCAAACACATTAATACAACGCCTTCTTCACTTGAAAGTGAAAATTCGTTTAAAAGCGCATCAACACCGCTTTGACCATCTTGGTCTTTACGAATGTTTAAAACAATCTGACGAGCCCTTTCCCACGCACGGCTTCGTGCTTTTACGCCAACTTCTGCAAGCGGTAAAATATGATCAATAACCGCATTTTCGTCTATGCGGTAAAAGTCACGGATTCTTTGTCTAATAGGACAAGTCGTTGTTAAATCGCCGTTGAATAACATAAGCAACCCTCAGGAGTGTTAAGATTTAAAGTAAAGTTAATTACCAATAAATTACCAGTGATATTGTGAGTGCATTCTAAATAAATTTCAGCAGAATATGCTGGTTAAATTTCACGATTTACGATAATTTACAGGGTATAAATTTAACTTATCCGCATAAAATTCTGTTATGAGCATTCCAAATAGATTACGCATGCTTGATCGTATCGATTTAGCTATATTAGACGTTCTTCAAAAGAACGGCAGAATTTCGAATGTTAACCTTGCAAAACAGGTTAATTTAAGTGCCAGCCCATGCCTTGACCGTGTTAAACGTTTAGAGCAAGAAGGCTATATTGAAGGCTACTATGCCAAGCTTAGCGAAGCTAAACTTAATCAGAGCTTAGTAGCGCATGTTCAAGTATCACTTGTTGCTTCAAACACCGCTGTATTTAAAGTATTCAGAGAGCACATATTAAGGATAGAACAAGTCGTCGAGTGTGACATGGTAGCCGGCGGCTATGACTACCTTTTAAAAATTCGTGTGTCTAACATGGAAGAGTACAGGCAAGTACTAGGTGATTTAGTCGATATCCCAGGGGTAGGGACTCATCATACCTATATGGTTATCGAAAAAATCAAAAAAGATAAAGGCCTGCTAATAGACGTATAAGCCTATTTAATGACAAAACCGCTAAGTGCGGTTTTTTATTATCAGTATTTTAATATCAAGCAGTTTTATACCAATCTGCTTATATAATAGGTCTATTTAACGTGAAGAAAATTACGCTAGAACTAGGCATAAATTTTTATATCTAGTTGTTCTAAATAAAAAATTTTTAACAACGTTATAGTGCAATTTAATTCGTTAAATTGATCAAAGATTTATGCAGGTTGGTATTATACCAGTTCGCTTACTTAAGTATTATTGCGGATTGGTATTATCTAACACACAATTTATTACGCCCTTCAGATTTAGCCCTATATAAAGCCGTGTCAGCTGCGCAAACTAATGCTTCAGATGTTCTGTACTGATTATCGTATTCGCAGGCAAGGCCCTGGCTTACACTTATTTTTACATTTGGTGGCAGCCCAATATCTCTAAAGTTAATGTTGAGTATTTTTTCTTGAATACGCTTAGCAATCATTTGTGCATTTGAAATGTGCGAACGAGGTAGTACAACGGCAAACTCTTCACCGCCATACCTAGCAACTAAACTGTCTTTAGAGGGGAGGCATTCTTCAATTGTACGCGCGACTTTTTGAAGGCACTTATCACCTTTTACATGGCCAAAGTTATCGTTAAATAATTTAAAGTAATCAATATCAATAAGTATAAAGCTAAGAGGCTGCTTGTTGACTATGCACTCTTGCCAATTTTTAATGATGGTTTTTTCTAAAGTACAACGATTAGCAATGCCTGTGAGATGATCGAGCTTGGCTACATTTTCCAGTACTTTATACTTTTTAACGTGCTTTGAAATATCATGCATTATACAAATAAAAAGTGGGGTACTTGCGACTACCGATTCGGGTAAACATGATATAGATAACTCAACATCTAAAAAGTTACCATTTGCTTTAATTATTTTTACTTCTTTAGGACCATGGTTAAGCGGCGTTTGATAATTGTTTTTCCAACTTTCAAACATGTAATTGTAATCGTCTCTATATTGCTCTTGTAAAAACGATTGCCACTTTTTACCAATTATGGCCTCAAGTGGCATATTAAAAAACTTTGCAGCAATCGGATTTACAGACTCAAATACACCGTGTGCATTTACAATAAAAATAGCATCGGCCATCACATTAGTAACATTAATAACCGCGCTTATTTTTTCATTGTTAACGGTATTAGAAATACTGCTCATTAATGCAGATACAGCGTTGTCGGTGTTATTTACTCTGCTATTTTCATTATTGTTAGACATGGTGTTGCTCATTTTTTATTGTTAATGAAACTTGATGTCTAGCAGTTTATTCAATTTATGGGTTTTAAACCTTTCGGTAACCTTCTGGTTTAAGTTGCTTATTTTATTATGTTTTTTAATTAGGAAAGTATTGAGGTTTAGTTTCTATAACTTTGAAGAGTAGTAGGCGAAAAGGTAGTTAGTTTATAAATAAATTGCACAGGGGTAAATTAGGCCTGTGCAATTTTAAATCAATAATTAATCGTTGTTGATTAATTTTTTTTTATTTATAACTTGTGGGTCAGGGCTTGAATAAGATTTATCATTACACTCAACGTTAAATATTAAACACGCCGTGCCTGAGTTTTTTGCTGTATCGGTGATGGTGATTGCTTGGCGGTTATCACTAAGTTCATAACTGAAATCTTGGGCACATGTTCCGATTTTATTAGTAATTGTAGCCCCCGTGAAAAAGAAGCCTAGCCCAACTGTTGCAGGAGCTAGAGTGTAAGTACCCGCAGTTTCGGTTCTTACTGTACCGCCGCCGTCAACGGTTTTACCATTTTCTGTATAGCTAAAAACGGCTTCTTTTTTATCGTTAAACTGAATATGCACTTGAAAATCGACTTTTTCTAAGGTGGTATTCATGTTATTTCCTTTGTATTTATAGTTTAAAGTTAGTAATGCCTAGTTTTATCAGGCTTGTGGTTATTCGTGGAATCTCGTTTGCTCTATTTAAGCAAGTGTGCGCTTGTACTAGAGGGTACTTTACATGAATACTTTGGTTTATTTTTACTGTTTGAGTGATAGCTGAAAGCGCACTTGCACAAAATTGCTCTCGTTGTTCGCTGGTCGTAGCTAATTTAGCTTTGAGCAGGTTTATATTTATAGGAGCTAAGTTATCTCTATTTTTCATTTTATTAGTTATGTAACGTTTATATTCGACATCACCCTCAAGGGTCATTAATAACTCTTGCGCTTTGAGAGGGAGGTTTCTGTCAATAAAATAGCGAACCAAACTAATTTGTGTATTGATAGAATTGATATTATTAAAACCTTGTGATTTTAAGAAGCTAATAATTTTTCCTATTCTTGAATCTACCTTTTTGTCATAAGACAACATTATTAATTGCGCTAAAGAGAGATAATACATATGTTGAAATTCATTATTTTCTGGATCTTGCTTTAAAGCCTCATTTATATTTTCATTCGCAAAGCGAGCTTTTGAATAGGCCATTTTTTTATCAGGTAAATAACTTAGTAAATAACTTTGTTGCATATGTATATTTGCTGACATATAAAAAAGACTAGCGTCATCAGGGTAGTGATTAGCCATTTCTTTCACCACAGAAACTGCATTTTCCAGCATATTCATTGCAACATTAAAGTTACCTAAGTTACCTTCAGTTTTTGCAAGCCAACTGATTGTATCTGCTTTATCACGTAATAAATTTTTACTATTCGGTTTTAGTTCAATGGCTCTATTCTTAAGAATAAGTGACTCTGTAAAGCTTTTTTTCGCAGCTATATAGTCAAATTTCTCTGTGTATAAAGAACCTAACGAGTTATGTGAATATGACAGCTCCATAATTGAGTTAAAATCATTGGGTGCTAATGAATACATGCTTTCGCTATAAGTATGGTACTTTTCAAATAATGGCTCTGTGGCAGCGTAATCGCTTTCATCATAATGAAGCTGGCCGAGCCAAAAGGCATTAGCACCGGCGAGGGTGAGTAGCTCTAAATTTTTTGGCTGAATTTTTAATAATGCCTCAAGGCGAATGCGGGCGTTTTCAAAGGCGGTGAAGGCTTCATCGGTTTTACCGCGGGAATAGGCCACTTCCCCCATGGCCTCAAGGGTTTGTGCGTACTGAAAACGGTTGTTAAATTGTGCTTTATCATCGCTAAAGCTAAAGACTGAACCTGATTCGTCAGTTTGATTTGTAAAATACTCAAGTGCTTTATTACTAATGCCATCAAGTAAGTCCATACGTTTAACGCTGCGTAGTTTGTCGGCAAAGTCGCCGACCATAAACCCCAGTAAGCTTTCTGCCTCAAGCTGTTTTTTTTGCGCATGTTGTTGGGCTTTAAAGCTAGTGAAGCTCATTAATGACGCGGTAAATGTAAGCAAGCATAATAGAGCAACGGTCACTCGCTTTACTCTTATCTTTGTTTTTGTTTTTTTTACAGAGCTTTTAATAAGAGCGTGCTCGTTATCATCTAATTTAAACAGTTTGTCGCTAAGCAATAGCTGCGCTTCTTGTAGCGGTTTACCTGGCGCAAGAAGGTAAGCACTACTTTTATCTTCATCTATCCAATTTTGCGCTTGGTGTTGTAAGCGACTTTTTATTGCTAATGCATCTTTGTGATCGCTTATCCACTGTTTTGCGCGCGGCCATTGACGTAATAATGCTTCGTGCGCAAGGCTAAAACAGGCTTCGCCATTTTGTAAGTGCGATACAAATAAGCGGCTATCGACCATGGCTTGAACAAGCTCTTTTTGGTTGGTATTAGTTAATGCCTTCCAGCGGGCTGCGCGGCTAGTAATAGTTTTACCATCAGGGTTTAGGGTTATTAATTGTGATAACACGCTTTTTAGTTGCTGTTGTTGCGCTTTAGAAAGTCCTATAAATACATCTTCTGCCTTTTTGCCTATGGCGCCCTCAATACCGCCAAGTTTTTTATAAACACTGTGTAGTAACTCGTTATTATCACTGCGCTGTAAGTACAGCTCTTGCAGAGTGTATTGCAGCATGGGTAGTGCGTCGGGGTTATTGGCGGTATCGGCGCATAATATTTCATCCAGTGGTGTTTGGGTGTGTGGGTCGTGTGAAAACGTTAAATTAGCGGTTATTGCTGGCAGGCGAATAATTTGTTGAAGCTCGTGCCTGTTCGGTGGTGTTAAGTCGTAATGCGCGCCATTAGCTTTGCCAGCCATTAAGCTTGGTTGCTCAACCACTAAAGGATAAAAATCGTTTCTGCACGCACTAAATACAATCACTGTTTTAGAGGTTGCTAAGCGCTCAATAACCGATAAAAAATGGCTGCGTGTTTCGTTACTAAATAGTGGCGAGGAAAGTAGTACTTCTAAACGGTCTATAAATAAAAATAATTGCGGCTTGTGGATTTGTGTAGAGGTTTTGCTAAGCACTGATTTTATGGTAAAGATGACATTATCAATACTGTGCTCTAGCTGCTGAGCAAGTACTAGCGCGCTTAACCCTTCAAATACAGGTTGATTGTTTATATCCCAGTCGAGTAGCGCAGAGGCTAAATCTAAAAAAAGCCTATCTTTATGTACATCTGCAAAATCGAGCTGACAATAAGAAAGAACTCCGATGCCGTTATAGCCTCGCTCGTCGAGTAACTTTGGCAGTATACCTGCATTAACTAATGATGATTTACCGGTGCCACTAGGGCCTAGGATTAAACAAAATGCGCGTCCAAAATTGACTTGGCTCGATATTCTTTCAAGCAAGGTAGATACTGATTTATTTCGGCCAAAAAACAAGTGTGTGTCGCTTGGATTATATGCGCTTAAACCTAAAAAAGGAGAGCCGCCTTGCCACGTGTTTTTAGTTGCTGTTATGTCATCGGCTAATGGAAACTCAAGTTTTGCAATAATCCGGTAACCACGTTTGCGAATAGTTTCTATGTAGGTGGGTTCACTTGCTTTATCGCCAAGGGCTTTTCGTAGCTGAGTAATGATTTTATGTAGCGGGTTATCGCCAATTTCAATATTTTTCCAACAATGATCTAATAGCTCATCGCTGGTGACTATTTCACCTTTTTGCAAACATAGGTGCACTAATACATCTATGGCTTTAGGTTCTAATTGCTTAGTTTTACCTGCTCGCTGAACGGTATTTGACTGGGGATTGACTTGCCAATCACCTAAGTAAAAGGGGCTGCGATTCATAATGGCTCATTATTGTTATTGTGTGATTAAAGCGAGAGAATAAATAGTTATTTAACTAATTATTTATATTACAGAATAAACAACAAACACAAAAAGAGTTTTTGCTAAGAAAGGGAGGTTTAGGGCGTGTTAATCTTTGATGGTTGAATTTGCAGCAGTATGTTTGTTTTTTAGGCAAGGCAGAGCCTGTGAAGTGTGGTTACTCCCCATAAATAGGCGATAACGCAGTATAAATGCCAAACATGCGTTGCCCTTCGAGTTCTGCCTAGGGGCGATAAACTCTTTGTTGCTCGGTTTTTACTTAGCCCACTAGGTTACAAACCTCGCGCCGCGATTTAATCGCCCCTAGATTGAACAAATTTCAATCCGCAAAGATCAACACGCCCTAGTGATGTAGGTAATGCAATACTGCATTACCTACTAAGTTTAAAGGTTAAATATCGTTTTTATTTATGGTCACTACGCGTTGTGGGAACGGTATTTCAATTTCAGCGTTGTTAATCGCTTTATAAACACCACCGTTAATAGCGAGCTTAGTTTCGATTATTTTTGTGGTAGGCACCCAATATCTGTAACTAATAGTGACGCCACTATCAGCAAAGCGCTCTATGCCTATTTGAGAGTGTGGATTTTGAGCAACTAACTCGTGTGCGTTGAGTACTTCTTCAATAAGACTAATAGCGGTATCAGCACATGCACTATAGGCAATATCTATTTCACCTTTAACTAATGAATAACTAAATGAGTTATGAATTATTTCGCCCATTATATGTTTGTTAGGAATGGTGATTTCTACTTTTTCTTCATCTATTAAAATGGTGTAGCCAAGCTCTATAGTTTTAACTTGGCCGCTTACATTTTTAACCTCAATGGTATCGCCAACTACAAAAGGGCGTGTAGCTATAATGGCAAGGCCTGCACCATAGTTAGATAGCATACCTTGCAGTGCTAAACCTGCACCTAAAGACGCTGCACCTATGGCTGCCACAAAAGGAGTAACGCTTATCCCTATTTTGCCCAGCGCTATAATAACCACCATAACAATAAGCAATACCTTAACTACATTGCTTACAAAGTTGGTTAAAGTAACGTCGATATTATGACGAGCCATTAAGCTTGCAACCACATTGGCTATTTTTTTAGCTACCCATAGGCCCAGTAGTAATATAAAAATAGCGCCTACAATCTGCATGCTGTAGGTAACTAGGTACTCGGTGAGCATGGTGTAGTATTTTTCAAATTGTTCTATTTCAGAACTGATCATAGCGGGCTCTTTAAATGGTGGTAATACGATTTTTGCTAACTATAGCAAAGTGTTGACTAAAAAAGGATAGAGCAACGGCACTATAATTGCCGTTAATAATGCGCTTAATGCCATAGCAACAGACGAAAATGCGCCTACTTTTGGATGTTCACTAAGGGCTGCGGCCGTGCCTATAGCATGGCACGCAGTTCCCATTGCCACGCCTTGCGCTTCGTGATTATAAATAGCAGCCAGTTTAAATAGCATAAAGCCAAATAAAGCCCCTAATAAGCCTATAAAAATAACCAAGGCGGCGGCGAGCGAGCTTATTCCTCCTAAGGAGTCTGTCACAATTAAAGAGATGGGCGTTGTTACACTTAAAGCCGCAACTGATGCACTTAAGTTGTTAGGCACGTCAAATAACACACTCAGTACAAATGCAACAAAAGTAGCATTAACAATGCCTAAACTGCAGGTGCTTACTATGAGTAATAAGTTTTTTCGTACATGCATAAATTGCTGATATAAAGGCAGTGCTAAGGCAACAATTGCGGGTTCTAATAACCAGCTAAGTAGTTGACTGTGAGAAGCAAATTGGGAATAGGGCAAGTTTAAGTTAACAAGCAACAAAGCAATAATAGCAATACTTAAAAATACCGGATTAGTAAGTGATTTTAAAACACCGTTTTGAACTTTCTTGTTTAGGGCCCTTAGCAGTACAAATAAGGCAACAATAAAGGGGATACTTAACCACCATAAATTAGGTGTTAGCTCAGTCATTGTTATCTCTACCTTTAAAATAAGCCATAACCGCACTTACCAGCAGTAAAGTACTGGTAGGAACGAGTAATACCACAGAGACTAAAAAAGGCCCGTTCGATTTTATAAGGTCTATATGCTCAATAAAACCGACTCCTGCAGGAATGAAAAATATTGGCATAATATTTAAGATTGGTGATGCGCAGGGCATTACATAATGCTCTTTTACAATGCCCGATAACAGTAAAGTGAGTAAAATAACCATGCCTAGCAGAGGGGCAGGAAAGCTGCCGCCAATACAATGCATAACTAATTTAGCTAAAGTTAAACACAATAAAATAATAGCGCTGCTGAGTAAGTACTTCATTTAAGTAGCTTATAAATAAAATGAGGGTTTAACTTTAGCAAATTTGTGCGCGCTATGCATTGGGCGTTAGTCTTACCAGCGCTTAGCATTATTGTAAGTTATATCAGTTTTCCCTTTTGCTTTAGCTATCGCTTTTTTAGTGTTTGGATTTAGCAGTAATCGCACTTGGCTAAATGTTTCTTTAGCTAATATTTTACGTTGATTAAGCTTATAGCTTTGCTGTGTTATACGTTTAATTGCAGCTAATGTATCTGGCGAGCGCTCAAGCAATGTGTTTAACATGTTGTGTGTTGCTGTTTGTGTATCGTCGGTGAGTTGAGTAACTAACCCTAATTGTTCAGCTTGCTGAGCACTAATTGGGTTTGCATGACTGGCAAGCCATTGTGCATGATCGCGCTTTACAAGGCCACTTAGTACTACATTTGCGCCCATGTCAGGGCAAAGTCCCCAGCGGGCTTCCATAATGGCAAGTTTTGCATTGTTATTAACAATTCTGTAGTCGGCTCCTAAGGCTATTTGTAATCCTCCACCTAAGCAGTTGCCATCTATTTGTGCAATAACCGGTACACTTAACGATTGCCAGCCTAAAACAACCTTTTGAGCTAGGTTTTGATTACCCGGTAACCACTTAAATAGTAGTTTTACAATGTTAAAGGGGGAAGCCATAACGCCTGCTACATCAAGCCCTGCACAAAAGTGTTCACCTTCGCCTTTAATGATTACAGCTCTAATACTGCGATCTTGTTTGATGTTATTGATTGTTTTTTTTAATTGTACAAACATTTCAAAGCTTAGGGCGTTTTGTTTTTGTGCCCTGCAAAGCGTGACAGTAGCAATATTATTTAGTTTTTCTAATTTTATCATGGTTACTCCTCTGACCTCTTTTGAGCTTAAGTTTTTATCAGCGCTAAGTACATATTTATAAAAAATAAATTGAATTATTTAGTAATCCTTTAGTCATAATTAGTTGATTTAGCGAGTATCTATTTTTATTTATTGATATTGTGATTAATGGTTTATTTATAGCAATAAATATAATTAATGTAGTTATTCAAGGTGTTAGAAAGTTCCTTAAGTAATGAATTTATTAAATGCTGAATCAAGCATGACTCGGTAACAAAAAAATCTGTTTTTTAAGCGTATTTTTCTCAAACTTGTTTCTAGTTTTGATATTATGACGCCACTTTAAAGCTTAAGGTTAAGCAATTATGTCGGGTCCACGTTTATACACAGAAGAAGAAGCTACTCACCAAGCCTATGATATTTTTTTAGAACTGGCGCCTAATAACCTTAGCGATAAAGACGTTGAGGACTTTAATGAATACCGAGAAGAGTTAGGATTTATTGAAGAAGGTGAACCTGATGACCAATGGCAAGACTTTGTAGCGCTTGAAATAGAGCCTGAACACTTTATTCAAGTATTAGTAGGTTTAGAGTTTGAAACCGACGATGTTTTATTTGCAAAAATTTTAATTAGCCGTGATAAAGACGCACCGTTTTGTCATATTTTATGGAAAGAAACAGCGTAAGCATTGCGCTTACTTGTTTTAATTGTGTATCAGAGAGAGTTCTGTGCGTAAGTATTTATTTTTAATTCTTTTAATGATTAGTAGCCCTAGCTGGGCAGTTGATCCGTTTGAGGATTTTCATGAATATGGCAAGCTTTCAGATGAAGAAATTCATGAGTTACATAAAGGCGAAATGTTTTATGGTGATACCGAGTTTGGCTTAATTTTAAGTAAAGGTAACACCAACTCCACAAGCTTTAAACTCAAAGGCAACTTGTATCAAGACTTTGAAAAATGGCGAAATCAATTCAAAATAGACTCCCTTTATAAGCGCGACCAAAATGACGATACGGGTACAACCGATGTAACCGCAAATCGTATATTTGTATCTGCTCAGGGTAACTACAAAGTAGGCGTTAAAAACTCTTCACTTTTTATTTATGGCGATTATGAAGAAGATGAATTTAGCGGCCTTGATTTTAAAAGCACGATAGCAACCGGTTATGGCGCGCGGGTATATCAGGGCGTAAAAAATAAAGTTGATATTGATGTTGGGCCTGGCTTGTATCGCTCAGTTGCAGATGATGAATCTGAAGTGAGTGAAGATGAGCAAAACAAAACAGGTTACTTAGTCCGTGTTGCTATGCAGTGGGAGCGATTAGTTTCAAAACGAACTCGTTTTAACCAAGATGTAAGTATTGAGCAATCACTTTCTGGGTTAAACTCTCGTTTAAAATCAGAAACTGCGCTCATTAGCCAAGTTATTGGTGCGGTATCACTTAAGTTTGCTTATATGTATCGTTATAATTCAAAGCCAGAAGACGATAACCTCAAGTACGACTCAGAGTTGAGTGCCACCTTGGTATACAGCTTTTAATATTTTTTAATTTTAGAGATAACTATGTATCAGCATAAGCAGTACGCGGTGTTTATATTTTTTGTATTGGCATGGATTGGCGGTTTTGTTGCACTGGCGTGGAATTTAATAGGTGCTGATGCTCCTTTGATGATATTTGCCGGTATTTTAGTGCTGGTGGGCTTTTTGTTTCATGGCTTAACAGTAAAAGTAGATGATAAGAATATTAGCTGGGCGTTTGGTCCAGGTGTTGCTGGGCAAAGTATTGAGCTTAGCGAAGTAGCAGAAGCTAAGGCAGTTCAAAACTCTTACAGACACGGTATTGGTATGCGAATTACTCACGATGGTTGGGTGTATACAGTATCTGGCTTTAGTGCAATACAGCTAACGCTCAAAGATGGCACTTTGTATAGAGTTGGTACAAACGATCAAAAAGGTTTACTAGCTGCTTTAAAAGAAAAAAACGTATCAATCGCGCTGCCTAGTAAGCCAAAAGCTGAAACGGTTAAGCGTAATAATATGATATAAAAAAAGCGCCTTAGGCGCTTTTTTTATAAATATTTAGATTAGTGGTCGTGACCACAACCACCTTCGCCATGAACGTGGCCATGAGCCATTTCATCTTCGCTAGCGTCACGTACTTCTAAAATTTCTACATCAAAGTTAAGTGTAATACCTGCAAGCGGGTTATTACCATCTACAATCACTTCTTCATCTTGGATGTCGATGATCATTACCGATTGGTCGCCATCATCTGTTGATGCACGAAATTGCATACCAACTTCAATTTCCATACCTTCAAACATTGATTTAGGTACTGCTTGCATTAAGTGGTCGTGGCGCTCGCCGTAACCATCTTCAGGTTCTACTTTTACGCTTAGCGTATCGCCAGCTTGCTTACCTTGTAACGCGTTTTCTAGGCCTGAAATTAAGTAGCCAGTGCCAACAATAAAAACTAGCGGTTCACCACCGAACGAGTTATCAATACTATTGCCATCATTATCCATTACTGAGTAATGCATTTTTACTACTTTATTTGCCGCAACGATCATAGTCATTCCTATTTATTCATCTTCAAGAGAGTATGGTAGAGGCAGAATGCTTAGCTCCACCTGAGGTGCGTGTTTTGAACGAAGTACCTGAGTTACATCGGTATCGTTAGGCAACACAACAAGGCCCGTTAATTTATTAGATTGCTCATCAAAGCTTTGTGCAATCAGTTTGCCTGCACGTCGCCAGTTTTCACCTAATTGAGTTTCTAAATCAGGCTCTTCTAGTAAGCCTTCGCTTTGCCCAGAAACGATATACATGGCACGTTTGTTTTTACCTAAGTATTTCATACGGGCAACGGTTTCTTGGCCCGTGTAGCAGCCTTTTTTAAAACTAATACCGTCAATGGCTTGTAAGTTCACCATTTGTGGTACGTATTCACCTACCGCGTCACTGCTTAATTGAGGCTCGCCAGCAAGCATTGCAGCTTGCTGCCAAAGCGCTTCGTTATCAAGCGTTGATATGCTATCGGGCATGCTAAATTGGCCATCTACCATTAACAGTACACGGTTAGGGGATAATTTAAGTGCTTTACCATTATTAAAGTCACACGCGTTTGTATCGTCTTCAAAATGAATACCAAGCTGTGTAAGTATATTACTAAGGTCATCGCCAATTAAACCGATTAAACGTTTAGAGCATTCGCTAATTTCAACTTTAGCAAATACAGCGTACTTTTTAAGCTCAGCTAACGACTTTTCTACTTCGGCTTCGCTACCTGCTAGGTAGTAGCTATCTTGATAAGAAAATAATTTAAATACGCCCCAAAGTTTACCTTTAGCGCTGCAATGGCCAGCCCATAAATAATTACTGCTGGTTAATTTATTGAGATCTTGAGTGATTTGCCCGTGCAAATAAGATAATTTATCAGCACCACTGAGGCTAATAAGCTGATGAGATAACGGACATGCATAAACGCTCGACATAAAAACCTTCTTTGCAATACAAATGAAGTGACATAATAACGCAGTTGTTACGTATGGTACAGGCAAGCAACTATAACGATTAGTTTATTATTTAATGAATGATTAATAGCTGCTAAGTACACCTGATTTTGGTAAACTCAGGTTAATTAAGTATGAGGTTTAAAATGGTTGAAATTCATAGTAAAGCACGTATTCGTTGGGCTTGTCGTCGTGGCATGTTAGAGCTAGATGTTTTGTTTATGCCGTTTGTAGAAGAAGCATACGACTCGCTTAATGCAAAACAACAAGCTATTTTTCAGCGTTTATTAACGCAAGAAGATCCTGATTTATTTGCATGGTTTATGGGCCATGAAGAATGTAAAGATGAAGAACTAAATAGCATGGTTTCGCTCATCTTAGACCGAGTTCGTGTATAGATTTACAGTTACAAATAATAAAGCAGACCACAAACCGATTGTGGTCTTTTTTTGCGTGCTTAGCTTACTACTTTGTATGTTTTTAGACGCGGCGTTAGCTATGCTATTTTGTGTGATTATAAATGCGATAGCTGCCTATATAGTTTGGCGAAAAATTTTAGCGATACACCCTATACAGGGCGTAATAATTTTAGAACCTAAGCTTTTTAGGTTTGAAGGCGAAACGCTAAAAGTGCAGGGTGAAATAACTCAAAAGAGTCGTTTTTATGGCAATAGTATATGGCTGCATATAAAAGGCTTTAGCGAACACCATTGGCTAATAATTTCAGCCAATGGTGTTAATGCGCAAAGTTATGCACGTTTAAAACGCGCTACTTTAAATGCAATTAACTGCGCTTTGGAGTCAAAATAGTCGGTGTTGGGTTTTCATTTTGTTCAGGGTAGTCAATTGTATAGTGAAGGCCTCGGCTTTCTTTTCGCTCCATTGCACTTCTAATGATAAGTTCAGACACTTGTACCAAGTTACGAAGCTCAAGTAAGTTATTACTTACTCTAAAGTTTGCGTAGTAATCGTGGATTTCTTGTTGCAATAACTCAACTCGGTGCAGTGCTCGCTCTAAACGTTTAGTTGATCGCACAATGCCTACATAATCCCACATAAATAAGCGTAGTTCGTGCCAGTTATGCGTAATGACTATTTCTTCATCTGAGTTACTAACACGACTTTCATCCCAATTAGGAAGCGCCATAGGCTCCGGTGCTGTTTCAATTTTACTTAAAATATCTTTAGCGGCAGCATGAGCAAACACAATGCACTCTAATAATGAGTTACTAGCCATGCGGTTTGCACCATGAAGACCGGTGTAAGCAACTTCGCCAACAGCATATAGGTTATCCAGATCGGTTTTACCGTTAAAGTCGGTCATTACACCGCCACAGGTATAATGCGCCGCAGGCACAACCGGAATTGCCTCTTTGGTTATATCAAGGCCAACACTTAAACATTTTGCGTAAATAGTTGGAAAGTGCTCAATAATAAAGTCTTTGTCTTTGTGGCTTATATCTAAATAAACACAATTAGCACCCAGGCGCTTCATTTCAAAATCGATTGCACGAGCGACTATATCACGAGGGGCAAGCTCTTCACGCTCATCAAAGTCTTTCATAAAACGGGTGCCGTCAGGGCGTTTTAAATAAGCACCTTCGCCGCGCATTGCCTCGGTGATTAAAAAGTTTTGCAGCTCTGGGTGATAAAGGCTGGTAGGGTGAAATTGGTTAAACTCCATATTGGCCACTTTACAGCCCGCGCGCCATGCCATTGCAATACCATCACCGCTTGAAACATCAGGGTTTGAGGTATATAGATATACTTTACTTGCACCACCGGTAGCTAAAGCCACAAATTTAGCCGAAATAGTTTCTACTTTTTTAGCTTTTTTGTTCCATACATACATACCATGGATATGCGACCCTGGTTTATCGGCGCTTTTATCAGTAATTAAATCAATTGCATTATATTGCTCAAGCAAGGTTATATTTTTATGCGCTTTTACTTGGCTAATAAGGGTGGTTTGTACCGCTTTACCTGTTGCATCGGCTGCATGTAAAATACGGCGATGGCTGTGACCGCCTTCACGAGTTAAATGAAATCTTTCTTTACCTTTACTGTCAAACTCCATATCAAAAGGCACGCCTTGGTCTATTAACCATTGTAGGCAGTCGTGTGCGTTACTCGCTGTGTAATGAACAGCATCGCGATCACACAGGCCGCCGCCAGCGTCGAGAGTATCTTCTACATGGGATTCTATACTGTCATTTTGTTTATCAAAAACCGCGGCTATACCGCCTTGAGCATATAAGGTAGAACCTTCGGTAAGTGCTCCTTTACTGATCACGGTAACGTTACAATAATTAGCTAAAGACAATGCAAGTGATAAGCCTGCTGCGCCGCTACCGATAATAGCGACATCTGCAATGTGATGTTTATTTTGGTTCATGTCAGAGGTACTTTGCGGTTACAATGCTCAAATAGAGCAATATTTGTTTTTAATATCTGTAGTTGTATCATATTTGTCATATTACTACGTAGTGATTTTAAAGGCTTAGCGCCGTTATTTATCAACTATTTTATAAAAAAATAATATTAAGCAGAACTTTTTATTCATAAAGGGGTCAGAGTATTTGTGAACAATGACGACAATATGAATAACAAGCAAAAATCAGACATAGGAGTACCGGCTCGAATGAGCGAGCAGGAATTAGATTTAGTGCTAGTAAAAAGGGTCCAGCAAGGAGATAAAAACGCCTTCAACCTATTAGTAAAGAAGTATCAAAACAAAATTGCAGGTTTGATCTCACGTTATGTATCTAACCAAGGCGATATTGCAGATGTAGCACAAGAAGCGTTTATTAAAGCTTACCGTGCACTTCCTAACTTTAGAGGGGACAGCGCCTTTTACACGTGGTTATACCGTATTGCCGTTAATTGTGCTAAAAATTACTTAGTAGCCCAGGGGCGTAAGCCGCCAGCGAATGATATAGACGCCGAAGATGCCGAGTTTTACGATGGTGCAGATTCAATGCGTTCTAATGCATCTCCTGAAAACCTACTTTTAAGCGAAGAAGTACGCGCTGTTATTTTTAATACGATTGATAGTTTGCCTGAAGACCTTAAAACCGCGATTACCCTAAGAGAAATTGAAGGGATGAGCTATGAAGAAATAGCCGTGGTAATGGATTGCCCTGTTGGCACTGTACGTTCGCGTATATTTAGAGCCCGTGAAGCAATAGATAACAAATTAAACCCATTAATAGGCGAGTCTTAGTATGACAAAAGCACACGTTAGCAAGTTAGATAACGAAGCGTTATCAGCATTACTTGACGGCGAGCAACATTTAGCTGATGCAACAATTGCAGAGCAAGATGTAACTACGTTCGGTCGTTATGCGTTAATTGGTGATGCGATGCGTGCTCAAAAAAATAACAACGACATCCATATTGATATTAGCGATCGCGTTGCACTAGCGCTAGAAAGTGAACCTGTATACGCTGATTTTTCTCAGTCTAAAGCAGCAAATAAGCCGCAAAGCGTAACCGAAAAAGACAACAACGTAGTTGCTTTTAATTGGCGTAAACCTGTTGCACAACTTGCTATTGCAGCAAGTGTAGCAATGTTTGCCATTGTAGGTGTAAACACCTTGCCACAAAGCAATAACGAGCAACAAAGTGAAATTCCATTACTGCAAACTACTCCGTTAACAGGTATGGCATCTCCGGTAAGTTACTCATCAGAGCCTGCTTTAGAAAATGCAGAGCAAGGTTTACGTGAGTTACAACAGCAACGTATTGGCGCGTTAGTTTTAGAGCACCAACGCCAAGCCCGAGTTGCGAATTCTTTAGAAACAGCGCAAACTAGCACCAAAGCGTCTGAGGAAAAAAACTAATTAAATGAAAGTAATCACTTTTGTTCTGTCGTTGGTCGTAAGCGTAAATGCCTTTGCCAACGACACAAATCCTGCCAAAGATTTATTACTTAAAATGGCGAATGCCGTTCACACTCGTAATTTTGACGCCTCGTTTGTGGTTGTTAAAGGTAAAGCAATGGAACCCTACCGATGGGTACATGCGCTTCAGGGCGAAACAGAACTTGAGCATTTAAGCTTGCTTAACGGCGCTGGTTTAGAAATGGTTCGTGTTGATAATCAAGTTACTTACTTTGAGCCGCAATCTCAGCCTTACTCTTTAAAAACAGACTCAATAGCGGGTCCAATTCCTGAAGTATTATTCAAAGATATCGAGCGCTTAAGTGCGCATTATGACTTTGTTTTAGGTGGAAAAGGGCGAATAGCTGGGCGTGCTGCGCAGCTAGTGCGAATAGAATCTAAAGACGAGTATAAATATAATTATTGGATTTGGCTTGATATGGAGTCGTCGCTTTTATTAAAAGCAGCGTACGTTAATCATGAAGGCGAAGCACTTGAGCAGTTGCAGCTTACGCATATTAGCGTAACAGAGCAGCCTGCGGCTATATTACTTGAAGTACTTAATCGTAATTTCCCAACGCCTTTACCAAATGATGCATTGAACAATAACGATAGCACGGCCACAAACTGGAAAATTAGTTGGTTGCCAGATGGTTTTGAACTTTTAAAATCAGACCGACATAAGCTCGATTTAAATAATGAACTTACAGACTATTACCTGTTCTCAGACGGGTTTGTAGAAGTGTCGGTATTTATTCAGCGCCCATTACCGGGCAAGCGTTTAAGCGGTGCATTAACTTCTGGTGCAACGACTGTATATGTGCATAATGGCGGTAATTTCGATGTATCCGTTGTTGGTAATGTGCCAAGTATGACCGCAAAAGCAATAGCAGAGTCAGTAACCCGCGCATTATAAACGATTCGTAAGGATTGTTATG
This sequence comes from Pseudoalteromonas sp. S3178, assembly GCF_005886985.1. Classification (NCBI taxonomy): domain Bacteria; kingdom Pseudomonadati; phylum Pseudomonadota; class Gammaproteobacteria; order Alteromonadales; family Pseudoalteromonadaceae; genus Pseudoalteromonas; species Pseudoalteromonas sp. S3178. The sequence continues at coordinate 95,799 of NZ_PNCW01000016.1, forward strand.
ATAGAACAGACCCTGACAGTTGTGGCCCTCGATGGCCACACTGCGCATTTAGAAGCCCAGCAAAAACAAGCTTGCGAAGGCTGCAACGGACGTTGTGGTTCACAAGTGTTTGGTAAGCTTTTTGGCACGGCTAAAAAAACATTCCCCTTCAAATTTGAATCCCCCGTAGAGGTCGGTCAAAAAGTCACACTGTCTCTTGATGATAGCCATATGGTTAAACATGCTTTTGCTGTTTACATGCTACCGTTATTTTTAAGCCTGATTTTTGCTTTTATTGCAGCTCAGTTATTTATGGCTTCCGAAGGCTGGCAAATTTTAGCAGCGGCTTTAGGTGGGGTAAGTGGTTATTTTATTGCTAAAACACGTGTTAAATCTCTTAAGCACGATATAAAAGTTATAAAAATTCATCCAATTAGTATTCCTTTAACGCAAATAGATGGTGATTGACGCCAATTAAATGTAAAATTGCCGTTTTATACCAAAGTAACTTGGAAATACAAGGAACCGTGGTTTTTATAATTGTTTTACGCGAGGAAAGTTATTTAGGCTAAACGGCTCTAAATCAATGTTATTCAAGCTATAAAATAATTTTAACCCACCTTAAAAAGCGTAAGTTTAGTGTGAAAGTTATAAACTAAACTTGTGGCATCCTAAAGCAAGTATTTTCAAGTCACTTAGGTGTATGTACTTAGTCCATTAAAATAGAAGTTTAGAATCCAGTTTATGAAGCATATCCGTAATTTTTCGATCATCGCCCACATTGACCATGGTAAATCGACCCTTTCTGACCGTTTGATCCAAGTTTGTGGCGGTTTAACCGACCGTGAAATGCAGAAGCAGGTTTTGGATTCAATGGACATTGAGCGCGAACGTGGTATTACCATTAAAGCGCAAAGTGTAACGTTGAACTACAAAGCAAATGATGGTGAAACATACCAACTTAACTTCATCGACACGCCAGGGCATGTTGATTTTACTTATGAAGTATCTCGTTCATTAGCTGCGTGTGAAGGTGCATTATTAGTAGTAGATGCAGGCCAAGGCGTAGAAGCGCAAACATTGGCAAACTGTTATACCGCTATCGAAATGGACCTAGAAGTAATTCCTGTACTTAACAAAATTGATTTACCGCAAGCCGATCCGCTTCGTGTAGCTGAAGAAATTGAAGATATTATTGGTATTGATGCCTTAGACGCTGTGCAGTGTAGCGCTAAAACAGGTGTAGGTATTGCCGAAGTTCTTGAAATGATTGTTAAAGACGTTCCGCCACCAGAAGGTGATAAAGAAGCGCCTTTACAAGCACTTATTATTGACTCGTGGTTTGACCCATACCAAGGTGTTGTATCACTTGTACGTATTAAGCATGGTGAACTACGCGCGGGCGACAAAATAAAAATAATGTCAAACGAGCACGTTCATACCGCTGACCATGTTGGTATTTTTACCCCGAAGCAAACAAACACCGGTATTTTACGTACTGGCGAAGTAGGTTTTGTTATTGCGGGTATTAAAGAAATACACGGCGCGCCAGTTGGCGACACTATTACTCATCAAAAAAATGCAGCACCGCTTCGTTTACCTGGCTTTCAAAAAATTAAGCCACAGGTTTATGCCGGTATGTTCCCAATTGCATCTGATGAATATGAATCGTTCCGTGATGCACTAAATAAATTAAGCTTAAACGATGCGTCGTTATTCTTTGAACCAGAGAATTCGACCGCACTTGGTTTTGGTTTCCGCTGTGGCTTTTTAGGAATGCTACACATGGAAATTATTCAAGAACGTTTAGAGCGTGAATACGATATTGATTTAATTACGACGGCACCTACTGTAATCTACGAAGTAGTTACTAAAGAAGGTACTACTCAGATTGATAATCCATCTGATTTACCTGCGGTAAACGATATTTTAGAAATTCGTGAGCCAGTAGTAGAGGCTAATATTCTTGTTCCTCAAGAGTATTTAGGTAGTGTTATTACGTTATGTGTTGATAAGCGTGGTGTACAAACCAAAATGAGTTACCACGGTAAGCAAGTAGCAGTGACATATGAGCTACCTATGGCTGAAGTGGTAATGGACTTTTTTGATAAGTTAAAATCAACAAGTCGTGGTTTTGCATCACTTGATTATAACTTTAAGCACTTTCAAACCTCAGATATGGTACGCGTTGATATACTTATTAACGGTGAGCGTGTTGATGCGTTAGCAATTATTGTACACAGAGATAGTGCTCAATCGCGTGGTCGTCAGCTTGCTGATGCGCTTAAAGAGCTCATCCCGCGTCAAATGTTTGATATTGCGATTCAAGCCGCTATCGGACAGCATGTTATTGCGCGTACAACGGTTAAGCAGTTACGTAAAAACGTAATAGCTAAATGTTACGGTGGTGACGTGAGTCGTAAGAAAAAGCTACTGCAAAAGCAAAAAGATGGTAAAAAACGAATGAAGCAACTAGGTAATGTTGAAGTGCCTCAAGAAGCGTTTTTAGCTATTTTGAAAGTTGGTAAATAAAAATAAAGGATTATAGATGGCTGGTTACTTTTCAGTTTTATTGGTGTTATTAACCTTAGGCTCAGGTTTAATATGGTTAATAGATCACCTGTTGTATGCGCCAAAAAGGCAAGAGCGTTTGGCTATAGCGCAAACCTCTGCTGGCAGCCAGTTAGATGAAGAAACAGCTGCATTAATAGCACCAGAACCAGTAATAACTGAAACTGCAAAGTCGATTTTTCCGATGATTGCAGCTATTACTATTTTTAGGTCATTTATTTTTGAACCGTTTCAGATTCCATCAGGTTCAATGATGCCTACTTTATTAGTTGGTGACTTTATTTTAGTGCAAAAATATTCTTACGGAATTAAAGACCCAGTTTGGCGTACTCAGTTAGTTGATATGGGTGAGCCAGAGCGTGGTGATATTGTTGTTTTTAAATATCCGTTAGATGAAAGAGTTGATTATATTAAACGCGCAATTGGTTTACCGGGCGATAAAATTGTTTATCGCGATAAGCGTTTATATATTCAACCAAACTGTAAAGAAGGTGAAACCCAACAGGGCGAGCTTCTATGCAATGAATTCAATAAAATTGATTTTAAACTAATTAATGATAACGAATTTAAACAAGGCCAAATGTCGCTTGCACGTGTAAACGAAAATTTAACTACACTAAAGCACGACATTTTAATCAACCCACGCGCACCTGAAAGAAAAGGGCGTTACTATCAGCAACCAGGCACACCTTCAGATGAATGGACTGTACCTGCTGATCATTATTTTATGATGGGTGATAACCGCGATAACAGCCAAGATAGTCGCTTTTGGGGCTTTGTACCAAAAGAAAACTTGGTGGGTAAAGCTGTCTTTATATGGATGAGTTTTGAATTTGAAAATGGCCCAGATGATGTTTTACCAGGATGGGTTCCAACTGGTGTTCGTTTTGAACGCCTAGGTAATATTCAGTAACAATGAAAAAAAATGTAACAGAATTATATAACAGAATTGGCTATGTATTTGCTGATCAAGGTTTACTTGAACAAGCAATGACGCACCGCAGCCACAAAGGTCAACATAATGAGCGACTAGAGTTTTTAGGCGACTCAATATTAAGCTTTGTAATTGCCAATGCGCTTTATGCTAAATTTCCAAAAGCACGCGAAGGCGATTTAAGCCGTATGCGTTCTACGCTTGTGCGTGGCCAAACTCTTGCTGAATTTGGTCTCGAATTTGGTCTAGGCGATTACTTGCGCTTAGGGCCGGGTGAGCTTAAAAGTGGAGGATTCCGCCGCGAGTCTACACTTGCTGATGCAGTTGAAGCCATTATTGGCGCAGTATTTTTAGATTCAGATATTGAACGCTGCGGAGAACTAATTTTAGCGTGGTACGAGTCTCGACTTGATGCTATTTCACCAGGGCTTAATCAAAAAGATCCGAAGACCCTGCTGCAAGAGTATCTACAAGCCCGTAAATTATCTTTACCGGGTTACACTGTTGTTGACACTAAAGGCCAAGCACATAATCAAACATTCACGGTTGAATGTATTGTTGATGGAATGGATAGCATAATTTCTGTTGGTAGCTCGCGCCGTAAAGCCGAACAAAAAGCTGCCGAAAAAGCATTGAAGATACTTAAAAATGAACCTTGATACCTTAATACAACCTCATGAAGGTGATGTAGATACATTTTGTGGAATGGTTGCCATTGTTGGTCGCCCAAACGTAGGTAAATCAACTTTACTTAATGAAATCATTGAGCAAAAAGTAAGTATTACCTCGCGCAAACCACAAACTACACGCCACCGTATTATGGGTATTCATACCGAAGGTAAACACCAAGCGGTATACATAGATACACCAGGTCTTCACGTTGAAGAAAAGCGTGCTATTAACCGTTTAATGAACCGTGCAGCGTCTAGTTCAATTGGTGATGTAGAGCTTATTATTTTTGTTGTTGAAGGCACTCATTGGAATGCTGATGACGAAATGGTACTTAATAAGGTATCGCAAAGTGGTAAGCCGGTATTATTGGTTATAAACAAAATTGACCAAGTTAAAAACCGCGATTTAGTGCTACCTCACATGAAAGAGCTTGGTGACAAGTTTGATTTTGTTGGCATTATGCCAGTATCAGCAACGCAAGGTAAAAACGTTGATTTGATCAAAGCAGAAGTAACTAAACGCTTACCTCCGTGTGAGTTTTACTTCCCTGAAGATTACGTTACCGATCGTTCTATGCGCTTTATGGCAGCAGAGGTTATTCGTGAAAAGCTAATGCGCTTCATGGGTGAAGAACTTCCATATTCTGTAACTGTTGAAATAGAGCAGTTTAAATGGCAAGAAAACGGTGTATGGCATATCAACGGGTTAATACTTGTTGAGCGTGAAACACAAAAGCGCATGGTAATCGGTAATAAAGGCGAAAAGCTAAAAACGATTGGCCGTGAAGCCCGTAAAGACATTGAAGAAATGCTCGACAACAAAGTATTTTTAGAACTTTGGGTAAAAGTTAAATCTGGTTGGGCTGATGACGAACGAGCACTAAGAAGCTTAGGTTACGGTGAAGACTAAACCAATAAGTAGCTTAATGAATGGATAGCGACTTCTACACAGCGTATTTGTTACATCGGCGTCCTTATAGTGACTCCCAAGTAATGCTTGATATGCTGGTAGAGGGCGTTGGCCAGTTAAGGATGCTGGCGCGAATTAGTGGCCGCCAGGCTACTAAGCATAAAGCACAACTTCAGCCGTTTCAGGCATTGCTTGTCCACTACAGCGGCAAGTATGATTTAAAATATATCAATAAATTTGAATTACATGGTAACCCGCATTATTTAAAAGGCGACGAGTTATACTGCGGTTTTTATTTAAATGAATTAACTAATCGTATTGTGCCTGTTAATGAACCCATTGAACAAGTATTTGAACTTTACAAATCTCACCTTGGTAACCTTAATAGCGGTGCTAATTTGCAAGCTGTGCTGCGTTCATACGAGTTTCAATTGTTAGAGCTTTTGGGCTACGGTGTTGATTTTAGTTTTGACGCAAGCGGTGAGCCAATAGACGAAGCGCTTACGTATAGCTATTTCCCTGAGCTTGGTTTTTTGATACAAGACGATGTGCGCTCAGGATTTAGTGGTAAACAGCTTAATGCAATTGCAAATCATGACTTTAGCCAAAGCGATGTGCTATATATGGCAAAGCAATTAAGTCGCTATTTATTAAAGCCCTTACTAGGTAGTAAACCATTAAAAAGCCGTGAGCTATTTATGGCCTCTCAATAAACGTAATTTTACAGGTAGAACAATGAAAGATATTCTTTTGGGTGTAAACGTAGATCATATTGCAACACTTCGCCAAGCACGTGGAACAAACTACCCAGATCCAGCTCACGCAGCCAGTGTAGCTGAGCACGCAGGTGCTGATGGCATTACGATTCATTTACGTGAAGACAGGCGCCATATTCAAGACCGTGACGTTTATGTTATGGCTAAAACGATTCAAACACGTATGAACCTTGAAACAGCCGTTACTGATGAAATGATTAAAATAGCGCTTGAAGTAAAACCTGAATATGTGTGTTTAGTACCTGAAAAACGTGAAGAGCTAACGACTGAGGGTGGCTTAGATGTAGCTGGCAATATAGATAAAATTAAAGCTGCGACTAAAACTCTTAGTGATGCGGGTATTAAAGTATCGCTATTTATTGATGCAGATAAAGCGCAGTTAGACGCAGCAAAAGAATGTGGCGCTCCATTTGTTGAAATACACACTGGCGCATATGCCGACGCTACTAATGACACTGACTTACATAAAGAGCTTGAGCACATTCGCGAAGGCGTTAAATATGCAGCAAGCATAGGCTTAATTGTAAATGCAGGACATGGCCTTCATTATCATAACGTTAAGCCAATTGCTGAAATGCCCGAAATATACGAGCTAAACATTGGCCACGCTATTATAGCTCGCGCAGCGATAGATGGGCTCGATAAAGCTGTTCGTGACATGAAACGATTAATGATTGAAGCAAGAATGTAATACGAATCTACATAAGCATTTAAAAATCTTAGTAAAAAACGCGGTAAATACCGCGTTTTTTATATCTAACATTTATGCTTATCTTTGTAGCTCAGTCACATTTGCATCAGCAAGTAGGTTTTCAAGCTCATCTTGTAATTCAAATAACTCAGGCTCAATATTCTCTAGTATGCATTCACTTTTAAGTGATGTTTCAATGGTTTCTGCAAGTGATTTAAGCTTAGGTACGCCAGTGTAACAACATGCACCATGAAACTTGTGCACTATACTAAGTACTTGCTTACAATCATTACTTTCAATAGCTTTAGCAAGGAGTGTGAGTGTTTCAGGCACACTTAGCAGTAGCATATTAAGCATCTCGAGTGCTAACTCGCTTTTGCCGCCAGCACGTTGCAATGCCTGCGCCCAGTCAATTCGAGTACTTTGAAATGGAGCAGGGCTTTGTGGAATATCTATTTTAGCTTTATCACGGTTTATAGGTGTTTGTGGGCTATGATCGCAAATAATTTGGCTTAACATATCCTCATCAATAGGCTTAGTTAAATAGCCTTTAAAACCATCTTTTAAAAGTTGTTCTTTTTCACTGTGAAGCGCATGGGCTGTTACAGCAATAATAGGTGTATCTTCATTTAATGATGATTCGCGAATAAGCTTACATGCGGTAATGCCATCCATTATTGGCATTTGTATATCCATAAATATCACATCGTACTTATGACTTTTACTTAAGCTGTATGCTTGAGAGCCATTATGAGCGGTTTCTACAACCTCTACTTGCTCTTTTAATAACGTACAAATAAGTTTTAAGTTAGCGTCGTTATCGTCAACAACAAGCACTTTTAATGGTAATAAAGCTTGCTCATTTTGCTCAATATTATGAGTAGGGTGATCAAGTCTATAAGGCGCAGCAAGTACTTCACATAACTTACGGTGATTAAGCGGTTTACTCAAACACGCGTCAGCCCCACTGCCTATAAACGCTTCTCGCATATTGTGCGATACAGTATTAAGCATTAAATATAAGTAGTCGGTTGATTCGCGTACGGCTTTTACATAGCTTTTTAGCTGCTGCATATCATCAACAGACGCCATATGGCCAATTAAACAAATATCATATTTATATTCGCTATTTTTTATAGCATCTAAAAAGCTGGTCTCGTTAAAGCACGCTGTTACGCTTGATTGCCACTGAGTTAATAATGAAAGTACTGCATGGTGCGTATGTTCATGCGGCTCTAAATATAAAATACGCTTACCAATGAGCGATTTAGATGGTAAGTCGTTAGTAAATATATGGTTTGGTAAATTAAATACACTATTGAATGTAAAACATGTGCCGTTACCTGGTGCTGAGTTTAATGTAATACGGCCGCTCATCGCCTCCACTATATGCTTGGTAATAATAAGGCCCAGGCCAGTGCCGCCAAATTTACGTGTAATACTTGAATCTGCTTGGCCAAAAGGAGTGAATAGTGAATCCTGTTTATCCATAGGGATACCTACACCAGTATCGGTTACCGAAACCAATAAAGAAGCACGCTCGTCATCGAGTAACCGGTGGCTTATATCGACCTTAATTGAGCCTTTTTCAGTAAACTTAATTGCGTTGCTTAAAAGGTTTATTAACACTTGTTTAAAGCGCGTTGGGTCGCCGGTTAAATCATCTGGCACGTGCTGGTTTATGTATATAGATAACTCTAATTGTTTTTCGTGTGCACTAGGCGCTAGTAATGTCATTACCTCATTAACAGCATCACGCAGTTGAAACTGAATTGACTCAAGCTCCATTGCACCCGCTTCAAGTTTAGAAAAATCTAAAATATCGCTAATTATGGTCATTAAACTATTTGCCGAGAGCATAATTGTATCAAGGTAATCTTTTTGATTTTTATTAAGTGGCGTTTTATAAAGTTGGCGGGTAAAGCCAATAACACCATTAAGCGGAGTGCGCAGTTCGTGACTCATTTTAGCTAAAAAGTCTGATTTAACTCGGTTAGCGTCTTGCGCTTCTTTTTTAGCAAATGAGAGTTCTATATTTGAGGTTTCATATTGCTCAAGTGTTTCACGGTAGTCGCTGGTTGCTTGGTCAATATTTTTTTGCATTTCATCTTTTTGCATCACCATAGTGTGAGCAATGGTATTTAAACCTTCTCGTAGCAGCTCAAATTCACCAATCATGCTATCGGTTAAGCCAGTGTTTCTTTTTCCTTCAACAAGTTTGTCGGTGGCAAGTACTAACTTATTAAGAGGGTTCATAAACATACGGCTAAGTCTTAGTGCCAAAATAGCGGCAAACACCAGCGACAAAATAATAACAATACCGCTAATTAATAGCGCTCGTTGCTGGCCAATAACGGCTTGGTCTTTATTTAATTGTAAAATTACAGTACCAAGTGATGGCTGAAAAGCCGAAGGGTCCCATTTAGAATCATGACTTGTATGGTTAATTACTGGCGTAAAAAAAGTGATGAGCTCTGCATTTTTTTGCACATGAGTCGTTTTTAAATTTTGTAGTGTTTGCTGGTTAATAAGCTTGTCAAATGAGCGGTGGTAATTACTGGTCATTAACAGCTCATTATTTTTATCAAAAACCGCTATCGATTTGATTGCAGGGGAGTGTTTGTTGTGTGTATAGCTAATAAGGCGATTTAATAATTGTTTGTTTTTTTCAAGCATAGGTTGCTCGAGGGCAATAGCAAGCGGCTCAGAAATAGTTGCGCCTTGTTGATATAAAATTTCATCAAGCTCAATGTAACGATTTATTGTAAAATAGCCACCAAGTAGTAATCCTATGATCACCGTTGGGATCAGGGTCAGTGTTAAAACAGAATCGCGTAAGCCTAATTTGGTCATAATGGGAGCGTTATTATCATTATTAGTATGATTTGAGTATATACGGTTCAACTCGCATTCTAAAGCATCTAAACATAGGTGCATTACAAATAAAGTGAAGGTAATGCCTAATGGCGCAAATTTTTAAAGCGAAAAAAAAACCGCTTAAGCAACAAACATTAGAGTTAAATATCACAGGTATAGATCACCAAGGGCGTGGCATTGCTAAGCATAAAAATAAAGTGTGTTTTGTAAGTGGTGCATTACCTAATGAAACGGTTAAAGCAACACTTGTTGAAGACAAAGCAAAATACAGTAGTGCTAAGGTAATAAAAGTAATAAACGCCAGTGAATTTAGAACAGATGCATTTTGCGAGCATTATAATCACTGTGGTGGTTGCCAGTTACAGCACCTAGAAGTTGCTCAGCAAGTTATTGAAAAGCAAACAGCGGTTACTCAATTATTTAATAAATTTGCTAAATTAAAAGAGCTGAATTGGCAAACTCCGCTATTGAGTAAATCAACTCATTACAGGCGCAGTGCTCGAATTGCCGTTATGTTTGATAAAGCCGCTAAAAAAATGCGTGTAGGCTACAGAGCCAGTGGCTCTAAAAACATTGTAAGTATTAATAAATGCGCGGTACTTAATGATGTTTTTGCAGATGTATTTACTCTTTTTGATGAGTTAATTAATCAGCATAAAGCGCTTCACAGTATAAGCCACCTGCAGTTATGCCAAAGTGATGAGCAAAACTTTGTGGTTATTCGTCACACAAAAACAATTAACGATGAATTTAAGGCAATAGTTGAGCAAGCTGCACTTAACCATCAATATACTATTGTATGGCAAAGCGAGAGTGACATTATTGATCATTCGCATTTAGCGATGCCATTTTATTACCTTAAAGATTTAGATCTAAAATTTGAATTTGGTTTAGGTAATTTTATTCAGGTTAATGCACAAGTTAACGAAGCTATGTTAAAGCAAGCTGCAACTTGGCTTAATCTAAATGGGGACGAAAATCTATTAGATTTATTTTGTGGTATTGGTAATTTTTCATTAGTGCTGGCAAAACAGGCTAAATTGGTAGTTGGCGTTGAAGGCGTCACTTCAGCTGTTGCAATGGCTGCTCAAAATGCGCAAACTAACCAAATTACTAATACGCAGTTTCATTGTTTTGATTTAACGCAAAATATGCAAAACGCGCCCTGGTTTAGTAAAGAGTTAGACGTACTCGTGCTTGACCCATCTCGTACAGGTGCAATAGCTGTTTTGGAGCAATTACCACTGAAACAGTTTAAAACTATTTTATATGTGTCTTGTGACCCTGTTACTTTAGCCCGTGACAGTGCAATTATTTCGCAAGCAGGCTTTGATCTTAATAAAATTGGGCTAATGAATATGTTCCCTCATACAGGGCATATCGAAACTATGGCGTTATTTCAACGGAGGTAAAGCGCACTATGGTAGCTACACGACAATCACATCAACAAGATGAGAGTACAGACTTTAGCACGCGGCTTTCGTTACTTGGCTTGTCTGAGGAAAAAACAGAGCTACTAAATCAAGCCCAGGCCCTGTGCGATAAATGTGATAACCAAAGCAGGCAAAACACAGCAATCGAAATGGTAGAAATTTTAGCTGAGCTAAATCTTGACCCTGAATCGTTAGCTACTGCGTATTTAACACCTTATTTTTTAAATGATTTAATATCGCTTGAAACCATAGAAGAGCAGCTAGGTAATAACATTGCTATGCTGCTAACGGGTGTAGCGCAAATGGCCACTATTAGTACTTTATCGCACCAAGGTAAAGGCACTATGCAGGTCGATAATATCCGAAAAATGCTATTAACCATGGTCGAAGACGTACGCGCTGTTGTTATTAAACTTGCAGAGCAGGTATGTCATTTACGTAATGTAAAAGATGCCGACGAAGAAGAGCGAGTTATTGCCGCTAAAGAAACAGCCGATATTTTTGCACCACTTGCGAACCGTTTAGGGATTGGGCAATTAAAATGGGAGCTTGAAGATTTATCGTTCAGGTATTTACACCCAGATACCTATAAAGGCATTGCCAAACAGTTAGATGATAAACGACTTGCTCGCGAAGCCTATATGGAAGACATGGTTGAGCAGGTAAAAAACCGCTTAAGTGAAGCCGGTATAGAAGCGCAAGTGTACGGGCGGCCTAAACATATCTACAGCATTTTTAAAAAAATGCAGCAGAAAAACTACGAGTTTGATCAGCTTTTTGATATTCGCGCAATGCGTATTGTGGTTGAGCGTCTACAAGATTGTTACGGCGCGCTTGGCATAGTACATACAAACTGGCGTCATCTTAATAAAGAATTTGATGACTACGTTGCCACACCAAAACAAAATGGCTATCAGTCTATTCATACTGTGGTATTTGGACCTGAGGGCAAAACCGTAGAAATACAAATACGCACCAGCGATATGCATCAAGATGCTGAGCTAGGTGTTGCTGCACATTGGATGTATAAAGAAGGCGCATTACCAGGACGGGGCTCAGGGTACGAGCAAAAAATTAGTTGGCTGCGTAAATTACTGCAATGGCAAGAAGAAGTGGTTGATGGTGGCGATTTAGCCGAAGAGCTAAAAAACCAAGTAGTAGAAGACCGTGTGTACATTTTTACCCCAAGTGGCGATATTATTGATTTACCATTAGGTGCTACACCGCTTGATTTTGCCTACTACATTCACTCAAACGTAGGTCACAGGTGCATAGGCGCTAAAGTATTTGGCAAAATAGTGCCGTTTACGCATCAGTTATCAACGGGTGATCAAGTAGAGATACTTACTCAAAAGCAACCTAATCCAAGCCGAGACTGGCTAAATCCATCATTGGGTTATATTAAATCATCACGTGCAAGAGCTAAAATACATCACTGGTTTAAGCAGCTCGACCGCGATAAAAACCTAAGTGCGGGTAAAGAAATCCTCGACAGTGAGTTACAAAAGCTTGATTTAACCTACAAAGATTTAGATCCCGCCATTAAGCGCTTTAATTTTAAAGAGCTCGATGACTTAATGGTTGCCATTGGCGCAGGTGATGTACGCTTAAACCAAATGCTTAACTTTGTTAGCGATCGTACAGAAGATGAACCGGTTATACGTTTTAAAGCACCAAGTAAAGTAACGGGTGATAAAAACGGCATTGTAGTGGATGGTGTTGGTAGCTTAATGAGTCATGTAGCTAAGTGTTGTCGTCCTGTGCCTGGCGATCAAATAATTGGCTATATAACGCAAGGTCGTGGTATTGGTGTTCATAAAGATGACTGCGACTCATTTAATAACTTAAAAACACAGCATCCAGAACGTGTGATCTCAGTAAGTTGGTCTGACGATATTAATGGCTCTTATGCACTGAGCATAAAAATTGAAGCCAGCGATCGTTCTGGTTTAATTCGCGATATAAGCTCTGTGCTTGCTAACGAAAAGGTCAACGTATTAAACATGAACGTAAATACGGTTGGCGCAGATCAGCTTGCTGTATTTACCATGCAAATAGAAGTACATGACTTATCAGGTACTAATCGTGTACTTTCAAAACTACTTCAGATTGAAGGTGTTCACGATGCTAAGCGCAGCCAATAAACATGACAGATAAAAACGCATTAACTGAGCTTTTAAATATTATGCAAACCTTGCGAGATCCTAACGGCGGGTGCCCGTGGGATCTTAAGCAAGATTTCAAATCAATTGTACCTCATACCCTAGAAGAGGCGTACGAGGTTGCCGATTGCATAGAGACTAATAATTTAGGTGAGCTTAAAAATGAGCTTGGCGATTTACTTTTTCAAATAGTGTTTTATGCCCAGATAGCTAAAGAGCAAAACTTATTTGATTTTGATGATGTTATAAATCAGCTAAGCACTAAACTTGTGCGCCGCCACCCTCATGTATTTAACGAGCAGCAAGCGTTAACTGACGAGGAGTTAGCAAAGCAGTGGCAAGCAATTAAAGCACAAGAACGTGCTGAAAAAGCTTTATCGGTTAATACTTCGCTTTGGCAAGATATTCCTGCAAATATGCCAAGCCTTAGTAAAGCTAAAAAAATTCAGCAACGTGTTGCTGGCTTAGGGTTTGATTGGCCAAGCTATCATGGCGCACTTGATAAAGTGAGCGAAGAAGTATTAGAAGTAAAAGAAGCGCTCGAACACGATCCTCTATCTGAGCATACAGCAGAAGAAATAGGCGACTTACTGTTTGCCACTGTCAATGTTGCTCGCCATGTTAAACGCGATCCTGAACAACTTTTAAGACAAGCAAATGATAAGTTTTCAGCGCGGTTTGAAAAGGTACAAGCGTACTTAATTGCTCAAGGTAAAAGTTTAGATACTGCAAGCCTAGAAGAAATGGACAGCGCATGGGATGCCATTAAAAAAGTGAAATAGGTTTAATGTTAAAAAATGCACATTTTTTGTGCGCGCATTTACTATTTTTAGCTGGATTGCGCTGGCGTGTTTTGGTACAATTTCGCCCCGTCTTGATGATATACCCAGAGTCTCTTTCTCGGGTGTTATATTCCTTTTAATTCCTGATATTCTAGGGTTCGCATGAGTACAAAATTTATCTTCGTTACTGGCGGGGTTGTTTCTTCGTTGGGTAAAGGTATTGCAGCAGCATCACTAGCCGCTATTTTAGAGGCCCGTGGTTTAGACGTTACCATATTAAAGCTGGATCCTTACATCAACGTTGACCCAGGCACAATGAGCCCAATTCAACACGGTGAAGTATACGTTACAGAAGACGGCGCAGAGACTGACCTTGACTTAGGTCACTACGAGCGTTTTATTCGTACCAAAATGACTAGTCGTAATAACTTTACACAAGGGCGTGTATACGAAGACGTGTTACGTCGTGAGCGCCGTGGTGAATACCTAGGTGCAACTATTCAGGTTATTCCACATATTACAAATGACATTAAGCAACGCGTATACGACGGTGCTGAAGGTCATGAAATCGCGATTGTAGAAATTGGCGGCACAGTAGGTGATATTGAATCACAACCGTTTATTGAAGCAATTCGTCAAATGGGTACTGAAATTGGCCGCGAACGCGCGCTATTTATTCACTTAACGCTAGTGCCATTTTTAGGCCCTGCGGGTGAAGTGAAAACAAAACCAACTCAGCATTCTGTTAAAGAGTTGCGCTCTGTAGGTATTCAGCCAGATATTCTTATCTGTCGTTCAGACCGTAAACTGCCTAACAACGAGCGTGCAAAAATTGCATTGTTCACTAATGTTGAAGAAAAAGCGGTTATTTCACTACCAGACGTAGACAGCATTTATAAAATTCCTGCGCTATTAAAATCTCAAGAATTAGATAACTTTGTATGTCGTCGTTTTCATTTAGATGCGCCAGAAGCTGATCTTGCTGAGTGGGAACAAGTACTTTATCAAGAGTCTAATCCTACTGGTGAAGTAACAATTGGTATGGTTGGTAAGTACATTGAATTACCAGATGCATACAAATCAGTTAACGAAGCACTAAAACATGCGGGTCTTAAAAATCGTTTAACAATTAATATTGAATACGTAGACTCACAAGATTTAGAAAGCAAAGGTGTAGAACTACTATCTCATTTAGATGCTATTTTAGTTCCTGGCGGCTTTGGCGGACGTGGTGTTGAAGGTAAAATTTTAGCGGCTAAATACGCACGTGAAAACAAAGTTCCATACCTAGGTATTTGTTTAGGTATGCAAGTGGCACTTATTGAATACGCGCGTAATGTTGCAGGTTTAACTGATGCAAACTCTACAGAATTTAACGCTAACTCAGAAGCGCCTGTCGTTGGTTTAATTACTGAATGGTTAGACGCTGAAGGTAAGGTTGAAGTACGTGATGAAAAATCTGATTTAGGTGGCACTATGCGTTTAGGCGCACAAAAATGTCATTTAACACCAGGTTCTAAAGTACATGAAGTATACGGTAATGCTGAAATTGTTGAACGTCATCGTCATCGCTACGAAGTAAACAATAATTTTGTAGAGGCGCTTGAAAAAGCAGGCTTGAGCTTTACTGGTTTATCAGAAGATAAAAAATTAGTAGAAATTATCGAAAATAAAGATCACCCATGGTTTATTGCCGCGCAATTCCACCCGGAATTCACGTCAACCCCACGTGATGGTCACCCGCTATTTGAAGGGTTTGTAGCTGCGGCTCACATTCACCAAAAAGCTAATTCGTAATTTTAAAAGCCGTGCATATTGCACGGCTTTTTTGTTTTAAGGGTTGACTGATACCCATTATATTAAAAATATGAGCATTGTATCGGAATAAATAAGTCACTAACTGCGTTAAAAATTACTCATATAGAACAACTATATGTCATAATTTGTGCCTTGTTATTGAGTTGTTTTCTTAGCGCTATGATGGCTCACTAATTAAATGCAATTGGTATAAACTATACAAAACGTAGTAAAGTTAGCTGAACTCACCATTTTGGGAATATAGAGGAATCAAGATGTCAGAAATCGTAAAAGTAATCGGTCGCGAAATTATGGACTCGCGTGGTAACCCAACTGTTGAAGCAGACGTACATTTAGCAGATGGTTCTTGGGGTCGTGCAGCTGCACCTTCAGGCGCATCTACTGGTACTCGCGAAGCATTAGAGTTACGCGACGGTGATAAGTCACGTTACTTAGGTAAAGGCGTATTAAATGCTGTTGGTTTTATTAATAATGAAATCGCAGATGCGCTTAAAGGCCAAAATGCATTAGAGCAAAGTGCTGTTGATAAAGTAATGCTAGATTTAGACGGCACTGAAAACAAAGAAAAACTAGGTGCAAACGCAATCTTAGCAGTATCACTTGCAACTGCAAAAGCAGCTGCACAGTCTAAAAAAGTAGAGCTTTACGAGCACATTGCTGATTTAAACGGCACACCGGGTGTTTACTCTATGCCACTTCCAATGATGAACATCATCAATGGTGGTGAGCACGCAGATAACTCTGTAGATATTCAAGAGTTTATGATCCAACCTGTTGGCGCTGCAAACTTCCGCGAAGGCCTACGTATGGGCGCAGAGGTATTTCATAGCCTTGCAAAAGTACTTAAAGCAGACGGTCATTCAACAGCGGTTGGCGATGAAGGTGGCTTTGCGCCAAACCTTGCATCTAACGAAGCGGCACTTGCAGCAATTAAAGTTGCGGTAGCAAACGCAGGTTACGAGTTAGGTAAAGATATTACTTTAGCGATGGATTGTGCTGCATCTGAGTTTTACGACAAAGAAGCAAATATTTACGATCTTAAAGGTGAAGGCAAAAAATTCACTTCAGAAGAATTTAACTTCTTCTTACAAGAGCTTACTGAGCAATATCCAATTGTGTCTATTGAAGATGGCTTAGATGAGTCAGATTGGGATGGCTTTGCACACCAAACTAAACTAATGGGTGATAAAATCCAATTAGTAGGTGATGACTTATTCGTAACAAATACTAAGATTTTAAAACGTGGTATCGACAACGGTATTGCTAACTCAATCTTAATTAAGTTTAACCAAATTGGTTCACTAACTGAAACGTTAGCTGCAATCAAAATGGCAAAAGATGCAGGCTTTACAGTTGTTATTTCTCACCGCTCTGGCGAGACAGAAGATTCAACTATTGCTGATTTAGCGGTAGGTACTGCTGCAGGTCAAATTAAAACAGGTTCATTGAGCCGTTCTGACCGTGTAGCTAAGTACAACCAACTTCTTCGTATTGAAGAAGCGCTAGGTTCAAAAGCACCTTACAATGGTCTTAAAGAAGTTAAAGGCCAGTAATTACAGCTCTTTAATTTAAGATTATAAGATCCTCGCTCAGGCGGGGATTTTTTATGCCAGCTACTTTTCTATTAGGAGATTTGAGTAGACCTTCTAATGTACGTATTTAGTAAAAATGAGCCCACATAAAGCTTTTAATACTTACGTATAATTAAAGCTGAAACTGCTGTTTTAAAATCTCACCTGTAAAACTGGTTTTTAAATAAAAACCACGTGGTAGGGTTTTGATAATTTGACCATGTGGACCAATAGCATCAGTAACCACTTTGCTGTTTGCCGCCTTAGGTCTAATTTGTATAGCATCCCCTAAATGGCCTGATATTTCATCTACTCGCCCAAGTGCGATTAACTCCATTTGTTCTTCCCAGTCACGCTGTAATAATGCATCTTGCTCAGGTGTTGGTTGCCACAAAAAGCCGCTGCCTATCGTTCTGTCAAACGGGGCTATATCTCGCTCACTTAGTATGGGTAACCATAAAACATGATTTAGTTTTTTACGCACAGAGCTTGTATGCCACGTCATACCGGTGACGTTTATTAAAGGTGTTACCGATACAAACGTAGTCTCTAGCGGCTTACCTTTGTAAGAAATGGGGAGTGTTTTGAGCTCTATCCCTAAATCTTCAAAATCAGGGAGGGGTTTTGAACCTGCTGTAGCCCCAAGTACATATTCAATTAGTTGCCCGGTCCAGCCTTTTTCACGAAGTAAATCATCAGGTGTTTTAAAGTGATACTGGTTTGCAAGTTGGCCAAGTGTTAATCCAGCAATGTTATTCACGCGCTGCATTAGATCGTTAATTGAGTGTGGTTTTGATGGTCGCATACTATTAATTTCGGTTGAATAAATACCATAGCCATGATAGCAAATTGGCTAAGCCGTGGATATCTTTAGGGTTGTTCGTTTTTTGCTCGCTTGTTGTTTGGGTTAATTTTGTACATGTATAAAATTGGGCTGTTTACTTTAAGTTACTGAGCTAGCTGGTTTTTTTTAAGTTATGCATTCAGTTTTGATTAAGGCTGTTAAAAGTTGCTGGGATAAATACAACTATATAAACATGTTTATCCACAGATTCTGTGGAGAACACGAGTTTTTAGATCTTATATTGTGGATTTGTTTGCAAAACGAGCGTGTTTTATAAAAGTTATGCACAAACTGTGAGTAAGTAGAGTAAAACAATAACCGCAATAGCTTTGGTGGATTATTTTTAAAATTTTTACTCACACTTCATTATTTTATGGGGTATGCAAAAGCGTAAACTTAGCTTACAAATTAGCTTGGCTATAATAGTGTTTGCCGTATTGCAGCTAATGTGGAACAATCATTAAAAATCGACTTACAAATGAGGCACTAAGGTGATTGATGCCGAAGGTTTTCGTGCCAATGTAGGAATTGTAATTTGCAATAATCAGGGACAGGTTTTTTGGGCTAGACGTTATGGTCAGCATTCTTGGCAATTTCCCCAAGGTGGTGTTGATGATGGCGAGACAGCAGAACAAACCATGTACCGCGAGTTACACGAGGAAGTAGGGCTGCGACCTGAAGATGTAGAAATAGTCGCAAGCTCAAAACATTGGTTACGCTATAAATTACCCAAACGATTAATTCGCCGCGACTCTAGTCCGGTGTGTATTGGGCAAAAACAAAAATGGTTTTTATTAAAACTGCGTTGTAAAGATGAAGATGTAAACTTGCTTAAAACCCATCATCCAGAGTTTGATGATTGGCGCTGGGTAAGTTACTGGTATCCTGTAAGACAGGTAGTATCGTTTAAACGGGATGTTTATCGACGTGTAATGAAGGAGTTTGCTCCTTTCGCCATGCCTTTTAATAAAAGAGAACAACACAAAGATCATTGGCGAAGTAAAAGGTAGTAATTTCTAGATAGAATAAAGGAGCAGGACATGCTGGCTACACTTAGGTCTATTGCTGAGTCTGTATCGCAACAAGCGAATTTAGACAGTGCTCTAGTGTGCTTTGTGCAAATGGTTAAAGATGCCATGAAAACCCAGTGCTGCTCCATTTATTTTGCAGATTACAGCCAAGACAATTTTGTACTTATGGCTACCGAAGGGTTAAATCCTGATGCGGTGGGTAAGTTTAGAATTGGCTTTACCGAAGGCTTAGTAGGCTTAGTTGCCCAGCGCGAAGAGCCAATTAATATAGCATTTGCTAAATCACACCCGCGATTTAAACTCTCCCCCGAAGTGAATGAAGAAGGCTACAATGCTTTTTTGTCAGTGCCTGTGGTGCATCAAAAAAAAGTATTAGGCGTTATTGTTGTTCAGCAAAAAATGGCCCGTGTTTTTAGCCAAGATGAAGAATCGTTTTTAATTACGCTCTCTGCGCAACTTGCATCACAATTAGCGCATGCTGAAATAAAAGAAGTATTGCGACAAGATGAATCATCTCATCAAACATCTGTTTTAAAAGGGGTATCGAGTGCGCCGGGCATAGGAATTGGCCAAGCATTTGTCGTGCTGCCAAAGCTTGATTTTAAGTCTATAGAGCTTTTAAAAGACAGTGATGTAACAGAGCAACGCCGCTTGTTTACGCAAGCCGTAGCCGCGACCCGAAAAGAATTTAATACGCTTTCTATGACGCTAAGTGACTCGATACCGCATGAAGCGTTGGCTGTATTTGATGTTTACCAACAATTACTTGATGCAAAAAGCTTAGGCCATAATGTTGAGGTACAGTTACAAGAAGGTTGGTGCGCTAAAAGTGCATTAAAAATTGTAATAGAGCGCTTAATCTCTCAATTTAATGCCATGCAAGACCCATATATAAAGGAGCGTGCG
The DNA here is from genome assembly GCF_005886985.1 of Pseudoalteromonas sp. S3178. Lineage (NCBI taxonomy): Bacteria > Pseudomonadati > Pseudomonadota > Gammaproteobacteria > Alteromonadales > Pseudoalteromonadaceae > Pseudoalteromonas > Pseudoalteromonas sp. S3178. The sequence continues at coordinate 115,755 of NZ_PNCW01000016.1, forward strand.
GTTGATGTTAAAGACATTGGTTTACGTGTGCTACATCATTTAGTAAACACCGAACACGCTATAAAAGATTACCCACCAAATACTATTTTAATTGCTAATACATTAACTCCGGCCATGCTTGCAGAAGTGCCAAAAGGGCATTTAGCGGGTGTAGTTAGTGTTAATGGTTCAGCTAATAGCCATGCGTCTATTTTAACGCGTGCAATGGGTATTCCTGCTATTTGGGGTATTGAAGATTTACCACTATTACAGTTTGAGGGTAAACCGCTCATTCTGGATGCATTTTCTGGGCGTTTATATATTTCCCCATCGCAAATGCTAATAGATGAGTATACCGAGCTTCAGTACCAAGATGGCTTATTGAATAACCGTTTTTTAGCCGAGCAAACATCAGAATCAATAACGCTTGATGGTGAGCATATTAGCTTGCTGTTAAATGCCGGGCTTGAGCTAAATACAGAACAAAGCAGTTCACATATTTGCGATGGCGTAGGGCTTTACAGAACAGAGGCTTGGTTTATGCAAAAAGGCCAGTTTCCGTCGCAATTAGAGCAAGAAAACTGGTACCGCGAAGTGCTTACTAGCTACCACCCAAACCCTGTGGTTATGCGTACGCTGGATATTGGTGGCGATAAAGTTTTAGATTATTTTAATATTACCGAAGAAAACCCATTTTTAGGATGGCGTGGTATACGCATAAGCCTTGATCATCCAGAGCTATTTTTAGATCAGCTTAAAGCGATGTTAAAAGCAAATATTGGCTTAGGCAATTTAAAGATTATGCTGCCAATGATCAGTGGCACCGATGAAGTAGATGAATCTTTGGCATTGTTTGAGCAAGCGTATTATGAGCTAAGTGAAAAGTACCCAGAGCAAAGTATAGAAAGACCTGATATTGGTATAATGCTTGAGGTGCCTTCTAGCGTATTTATGTTGCCTGAATGGTCAAAAAAAGTCGATTTTTGCTCAGTCGGTAGTAACGATTTAACGCAGTACCTATTAGCTGTAGATAGAGCTAATGCACGTGTTGCTGAGCTCTTTAATCCTTATCACCCAGGCGTACTAAGAGTGTTAAATAAAGTGGCTTGTGAGTGTGAGCAGTACGAATTGCCTTTTAGTTTATGTGGTGAACTTGGTGGCGACCCCGAAGGTGCGATTTTACTTATTGCAATGGGATACAGGCGCTTAAGTATGAACCTATCATCACTTAATAAAGTTAAGTGGGTGATCAGGCGCTTAAATGTGAGTGACATGGAGCAGCTACTTAACGAGTGCTTAACTCAATCTACCGCTAAGCAAGTATTGCGTTTAACACGAAACTTTATGATAGAGCATCAATTAGGCGATTTGTTTTACACGCCTAAATAGTATCAATCCGCAGATGCTATTGGCTTTATAATCCTTTAATATACACACATTAATAGGTATTTGAGATAACTATGTATGACTTAGGGCTGTTAGTGGCAAGCTGCGCACTACTAGGCTGCATTGTCGGTTTTTTAGCAGGATTATTAGGTATTGGTGGCGGTTTAATTATTGTCCCTGTGCTTAGTACGTTACTGTTATCGTTTGACGTTACATCTCCAAGTCACGTTTTAGTGATTGCTATAGCAACCTCACTTGCTTCTATTTTATTTACTTCAACCTCTTCAGCGTTAGCTCATCATAAAAATGATAATGTGCCGTGGGAAATAGCTCCTTGGGTTATGTCAGGCGTTGCGTTAGGGGCATTAATTAGTGGCTTTGCCGCAAGCCTCATTCCTGAGCAAATTTTACGAACTGTGTTCGCTATCAGCGTCGTGTTTATTGCAACAAGAATGGTGTTGTCGACCCGCAAAAAAGCAGTATTGGAGCAACCTTTACCAGCAGGCCCTATTTTGGGAGCTATATCGGCTCTAATGGGAGGCTTATCTGGTTTAATTGGCATTGGTGGTGGGGCGCTTATTGTTCCAATGCTTAATTATTTTTCGGTAGATATAAAAAAAGCCATAGGTTGCGCCGCTGCTTGCGGCATTGTTATCGCCTTATTTGGTTCTATTGGGTATATTAGTGCAGGTTGGCAAGTTACCGATTTAGAACATGGTTTTGCAGGGTTTGTTTATTTACCTGCGTTATTTGGGATTGTTATTACATCATGGTTTGTTGCGCCTATAGGCGCTAAAGCAACTCATTATTTACCTGTTAATACAATAAAGAAAGTTTTCGCGGTATTGCTTGTTGTTATCGCACTTAAAATGGTTTTTAGCTAAAGGTTTATTTTTTATGGCACTTGAGTTTCCTCAAATTGATCCAATAATTTTTTCTGTTGGGCCGCTAAGCGTACGTTGGTACGGGTTAATGTATTTAATTGGTTTTGCGTTTGCGATGTGGTTCGCTAATCGTCAAGCTGCAAAACCTAATTCAGGTTGGACAAAAGAGCAGGTAAGCGACTTACTATTTTATGGCATGCTAGGGGTAATTCTTGGTGGGCGTATTGGTTATGTATTGTTTTATCAGTTTAGTTACTTTATAGAAAACCCGCTTTATTTATTTAGAATAGATCAAGGTGGTATGTCTTTCCATGGCGGCACGCTGGGAGTTATAACAGCCGTAGCCGTTTTCTCGTGGACACGCAAAAAATCATTGCTTCAAGTTGGCGATTTTGTTGCTCCGCTTGTACCTGTTGGTTTACTAGCTGGAAGAATAGGTAACTTTATTAATGGCGAGCTGTGGGGTCGAGTGACCGATGTGCCTTGGGCTATGGTATTTCCTACAGGCGGGCCACTTGCGCGTCATCCATCACAATTATATGAAGCATTTTTTGAAGGCCTAGTACTCTTTTTAATCCTGCAATGGTTTATTAAAAAACCGCGTCCAGCGGGTAGTGTAGCGGGTGTATTTTTACTAGGTTATGGCGTATTTAGGTTCTGCATTGAGTACTTTCGCCAACCAGATGCGCAACTAGGGCTGTTTGCTGACTTTATTTCGATGGGGCAAATATTATCACTTCCTATGATTGTGGGTGGTTTAGGTTTATTAATTTGGGCATACAAACAACCACAACAAGTTAAAGCAGCTAAGGCATAATAAAACAGCATGAAACAATATTTAGAATTATGTCAGCGTATTGTTGACGAAGGCCAGTGGGTAGAAAATAAACGTACAGGAACGCGCTGTTTAACAGTTATAAACGCTGATTTAGAGTACGACGTAGCGAATAATAAGTTTCCTATGATCACCACGCGTAAAAGCTACTACAAAGCAGCGATTGCTGAGTTATTAGGGTATTTACGTGGTTACGATAGTGCAGAGCAGTTTCGTAATATTGGTTGTAAAACTTGGGATGCAAATGCTAACGACAACGGCGCATGGCTTAATAACCCTAACCGTAAAGGTGAAGACGACATGGGCCGCGTCTACGGCGTACAAGGCCGCGGATGGCAGCGACCAGATGGTTCAACGCTCGATCAGCTTGCTAAAGTTATTAATAACTTAAAAAATGGTATTGATGATAGAGGGGAAATCGTTACTTTTTATAACCCCGGCGAATTTGAGCTTGGTTGTTTGCGCCCATGTATGCACACGCATACTTTTTCCCTGCTTGGTGACACGCTATATTTAACATCGTATCAGCGCAGCTGTGATGTGCCACTGGGCTTGAATTTCAATCAAATTCAGTGTTTTGTTTTACTTGCATTGGTAGCTCAAATTACCGGCCATAAAGCAGGTAAGGCGTATCATAAAATTGCTAACGCCCATATTTACGAAAACCAACTAGAACTAATGCGAGACGTGCAATTAAAGCGCGAACCGTTCGAATCGCCTAAACTAGCAATTAACCCAAAAATAAAAACGTTAGAAGATATAGAAACGTGGGTAACGCGTGATGACTTTGAAGTAACGGGCTATCAAAGCCACGAACCGATTCAGTATCCATTTTCAGTATAAAAAGATTAAGGAAAACTAAAATGAAAGCAGTGATCCCAGTAGCGGGCTTAGGTACTCGTATGTTACCTGCCACAAAAGCAATCCCTAAAGAAATGCTACCAATAGTAGACCGTCCACTTATTCAATATGTAGTAAATGAAGCGGTAGCAGCAGGAATTAAAGAAATAGTACTTGTAACTCACTCAAGTAAAAATTCTATCGAAAACCATTTTGATACAAGCTTTGAACTAGAGGCCACATTAGAAAAACGTGTTAAGCGGCAATTACTTGCCGAAGTGCAGGCTATTTGCCCTAAAGACGTCACTATTATTCACGTACGCCAAGGTGAAGCTAAAGGCTTAGGCCACGCAATCAACTGTGCGGCGCCAATTATTGGTAACGAACCGTTTGTTGTAATTTTGCCAGATGTAATTATTGATGACGTAGAAAGCGACCTAAAAAAAGACAACCTAGCTGAAATGATTGCTCATTTTGAGCAAACAAAACACAGCCAAATAATGGTTGAGCCAGTGCCAATGGATGAAGTAGATAAGTTTGGTGTGGTTGATTTAGGCGATGTTGACTTACAGCAAGGGGAAAGCTCACCCATTACAAACATGGTAGAAAAACCGCCTGTTGATCAAGCTCCTTCTAACTTAGCTGTAGTAGGGCGTTATGTATTAAGTGAAAATATTTGGCCATTACTTGCTAAAACACCTCAAGGGGCAGGCAACGAAATTCAGCTAACAGATGCCATTGCAATGCTAATGGAGCATGAAAAAGTTGATGCTTATGCAATTAAAGGCCGTAGTCACGATTGTGGTAGTAAAATAGGTTACTTAAAAGCAACGATTGAATTTGCACTACGCCGCGATGAATTTGCAGGTGAACTCAAATCATTTATTAAAACACTAATTTAATTAGTTATTTTATTTAATACCTTAAGGCGCCTATTTGGCGCCTTTTTTTATACTTATTCATTAGAATAAATATGTATTAATAAGAAAGCTCAAAAACAGAAATGTTTTAGGGACATTACAGACAGATTGTAATTTATGTTGTAAAGTTTAAGTTAACTGGCATTAAATTTGTATTAAATAATGCTCTCAAGGAAGGGGTGGAGTATGCAATATTGTGTTTTATAAAACATAAAAAAGCATACGAAGAGCTAAGTTAATAGCTCAAAGCTTAATAAAGTTAAACGCTTTCTTGTGAGAATGTTTAACTGAAATGTAAGTGTAAAGGCACTACTTTCAGGACAACAAATACATGTTTATACATAAAAAAAATAACATTGGGCTATCACTTAGCTTGCTGATGCTTTTATTTGGCACAGCATGCAGTGTTACGCCTGAAATAAAAACAAGCAACACACCGCAAACTAACACACCAGACTACGTATCTATTACTGCCCTAGAGCTTGCTCAGCTAAAAGATGCCGCCATGCAATGGCAACAAGCCCGAGCGGGTATTGAGCGCATTTTAAAATTAGAAAAAGAAATAACTTATTTAGTAAACCATATAGACATTATAAACAGCAAAGCTATAGCCCAGTCTAACCAAGGCTATAGCAGTAAGTCAGTACGCTCGCCACGCAATGCCCGCAGTACGCAATCGCGCCCGCGACAGGTAAAGCAAAACTACAGCAATAAAAAGCAAGCTGTTAAATTAAATACACCTAAACATGTATTTGCATTACAGGTTGCCTCTGTTGATTCGCAAAACGGTGTAGCAAAAGCATGGAAAGAGCTAAATACCAAAGCAGCCCCATTATTTAGAGACAAAATACTGACAAATGTAGAAACCGCAAAAATAAATAACAAAACTTTTTACAGGCTAAAACTAGGCTCTTACCAAAACTTTAAAAATGCAAAAGCTGACTGTGACGTATTTAAGCTATATAAGCTTGATTGCATAGTAAGTAATTACACAGATAAGCCTATTAAGTTGTAACTAAATTTATTGAAAGTGGCGCATAATTTGCTTTGAGATGTTATCTAGGTTGTCTGAGTACTTTTAATGCGCTGTTTTAGGAATTTTCATTTAATACTAACTTTACTTATACCTTTTGGTCTTTATGGATGTACTAGTGCGACGATTAAACAAGAAAGCACGCAACATACCTTAATAACAGACAAACAGGTCAAAGAGTTCGTATCGCAGTGGCATATGCAGCAAGATAGCATCGCCAAATTAACTGCTATGGAAGCGGATTTACAGCTGCTAATTATGGCGTTATCTTCTCAAAGCGAATTGAGTGAAAACCCACCTTTATTAACCCAAAAAAAACCAGATATTACCTATAGCAACGAAGCTGTAAAACCTCTTGAACCTACTACAGTAAATTCTCTTTCTGAGGCTAAATTATCTACCCCTCAGAATTTAGATCTTAATTTAATAGATGAGTCTAAAATAGGGGCTCAACTCGGTTGGTATTTAAATCCTGATTTTGCGATTGCGAAAGTTACAAAGCTTAAGGCGTTTTATCCTAATGCATTTTCTCAATTTAGTTTTGCAGTGTTTGAGAACAAAAAAAGCAATATTACGTTGTATGGGTTACGTGTAGGACCGTTTAAAAGTAATGCTGAGGTAAGCATGTTTTGTTATTTAGTAAATCAATTAGATCAAGCGTGTGATATCGCTGCATTTATAGGAAAGCCAATATAATTGATAAACTAAGCCTTTTGAGCTTATATAGTATTAAAGTATTTGAATTAGAAGTCGATACTAATTACAGTTGGGCAAAATTTAATAAGGCCCATTTTCTCATAAGGATTTAGTATGAAGTTTTATTTATCTACACTAGCTGTAGTTACAGCGGTCAGTTCGTTTAGCTCGTTTGCAGCAACAGAATCATTTGAAGCAAAAGTAACGGTACAAAATGCGGTTGTTCTTACAAAAGATAACGATTTAAGTTTTGGTACTATTCGTGCTATTGCAGATCCAACAGGTGGCGAACAAGCTACACTTGTGGTTAATCCAGACCCTGACGCAAGCCCTGTTTCTACGCAGTCAAACCCCGTTAGTAATGCTGCAACTATTTCAGTAATAGAGGATGGTGAGGCTGCGGGTTTTAGTGTGTCTGATGTAGTACCTAATTCAATTTTAACTATTACTGATCCTGTAAATACCTTAATAGTGTCTTCTGCAGGACAGGGGGTAAATGAGCCTGACTTCACTGTCGATTCTTGGACATATTTTATAACAAGTGGAACAAATGCGGGGGCGCTTTATACGCAGGCAACTCCTAACTTACAAGCTGGAGCTGACGGCGCTGTATCATTTAATATAGGCGCAAAGTTGTCTACTTCGTCAAGTGTATCAAGTGTGGATTATCCTGATGGTGAGTATTCAGGTAGCTTCAATATTGAAGTGTCTTATTGATAAGTGCTTAAGCAAATAATGCGCTTTTTGTATGCTTCGCTATTGCTGATTTTTAGTAAGTCGGTCTATTGCGATAGCATACAGCAAGAGCCTCTCAATTTTGGCACTTTAGTTATTCCTCAAAATAATACCTTAAGCTCTATAACTATTAATCATGAAGGTGAAACTACTACATTTGGTAGTATTTATGTTTTAGCCGAGGGGAACCCCGCAGAGCTTTTGTTTACTGGCTTACCTCCTCTTACTCAAGTTTCGTTTAATAAAACAAGTGATTCAACATTGCAAAGCGAAGCGCTAGGATCGAATAGTGCTAAGTTTTCGGTGGTCCTAGTGGACTTACCTAGAACGCAAGCTAGCGATGAATTTGGAGAGCTTTTACTTAAAGTAGGTGGCCGTTTAATTACTACAGGGACAAGCCAAGGTTACTTAGATGGTAGCTTTATTACCGACACACAATTAGAAATTACGATTGATTACTAAAGGAAAAACATGTTTTATAAAGTTGTTGTGCTGCTTGCACTGAGTGTATGTACTATAGGGAAAAGTGCACATGCAAATTTACTTATTTCTCCAACTCGTATTAGTTTTGATGAGCGCCAAAGAACGGCTAAAGTTACCGTAATTAATACGGGTGATAAATATCAAACATATCGTGTTTTGTGGAGCGAAAAGCAAGCGCAGCCAACGGGCGGTTATATACAATTAGCAGAGCCTACTAATGAAAGTTTAAGTACAATGGCGCGGTTGTCACCAAAACAAATGCGTTTAGCCCCAGGTGAAAAGCAAACAGTAAAAATCGCAATACGTAAGCCTAAAAACTTAGTTTCTGGTGAGTACCGTTCTCACTTATTGTTTCAGGCCCTCCCAGGTGAAAATACTAATAAAACAAGCTCTATAAAAGTAAATATGATTATGAGTTATAGTATTCCTATTCTGTTACGTAAAGACATGCAACAACCTAATGTAGTCATTGAACAAGCTCAATTAGTTTTAAATAAAAGTAATAAATGCCCTCAGTTTTTACTAAATATAAACCGAGAGGGTAAGTTTAGTAGCTATGGAAAATTAAGTGCTTACTTTGTTGATGGTGATAATGAGCAAGTTAAAATTGCAGAAATTGGCAATTTAAGTATTTATCCCGAAGTAAACAACGCGTTCGTAACGCTTAGCTTATTTAGTGAAAAAAATTTAGATAAAACAGGCAAAGTTATTTTTAAATATGAAGGAAGTCAGGAGTATAAAGATCTTGAATTTGCACAATACACGCTTCCTTTAACATCACAATCACTTAATGTATTAACAGTGAATGAAGCTAAATAAATTATTGTGTGTAATATTTGTAGGCATTAGCGCTCTGCTTAGCACTTGTGCAAATGCCAACAAAGGTGCTTCGGTAGAGGATGCTTTAACAACAATACGCACAATTGAACTAAAGCTAACTAAATCCGTTGAGCTAAACGATTATAACGCCGCTAAAGAAAGTCCCCAGCAGCGTATAGCAACTGGGGAGTTATTAATACTCTCACTTCATTTAAACTCATACTATCTAGGTGAAGTTGCCGCTATTAAGAGCGCCCAAAGTGTGCATGTTAGTTTAAGTGACCTGTTTGATATATTACAATTTGCCATGAATGTAGATGTAAGCAATCGAACAGCTCAAGGCGTTGGAGCAAACCAACAACCACTTTCCTTTAATGCTGTTGTTACTCCGGCAGTATTTACTAGCTCTTCTCAAAGCTATTTTTTAGCAAAAAACCAAATTACTATTGAAGATGATATTTATGTAGATATTGAAAGCTTACATAGTGTTTTAAATCTAGAGTTTAATATTGATTACCCAGATTTAGAGCTATTTATTAGTTCAGAAATACCGCTTCCAGTTGAGTTACAAAGGTACAGGCAATCACGTAATTTTAAATCAGCTAATAAAAAGTCGCCACCAACGCTTCCCTGGAAAGCAAGCCCTTATCAGGCACTATCCTCCCCAGTGGCTGATTTACAGTTAAACTTTACCGCAAGCGATGATAAACATTCCACAAACTATTCCCTTTTAGGAACGCAGGATTTTGCTTATTTATCGGCTGAGTATTTTTTGGCAGGTCGAAGTACTGATTTACTAACCAATTCTAGGTTAACGTTTACAAAGCAAAATTTAGACAAAAACATAGAAAATGGCTTTATGCCAACAGAAATATCTTTTGGTGATGTAATAGCAACTCAAGTAGGTAATAACTATAACAGCCAGTATGCTCGTGGCATTAAAGTGTCTAATAATGTAACTAATAAAATAATAGTTAATAATCAAATTAATTTAAGTGGTGCTATCCAGCCTGGTTGGGATGTAGAGTTGTACCGTAATGAAATATTAATAGATCAGCAGCTGAGCCTCGCAGATGGTCGATATATTTTTGATGACATAGATTTATTATTTGGAGCTAATAACTTTGAGCTTATTTTTTATGGTCCCCAAGGGCAAGTTGAGCGCAAAAGTGACTATTACTTTGTAGATGGAAATCAGCTCAAAGAAGGGCAAGGCAACTATGAATTATCAGTTACTGAACAAGGTAAGCAGCTACTAAATAATAATGTTTTTAATTCACAAGAGCAGGGGTGGCAAGTTGCAGGGAGGTACGAACAAGGGCTTACTAATAACGTATCTGTTTACTCGGCAGCGTTCGGTAAAAAAAACTCAGATGATGATTTACTCAAATATGCTTTTGGTACCAATATAAGTGTGTTTGACCGGTTATTATTAAATGCAAACATTGAAAGAAATAATAAAAATGAACGAGAATTCGAATTTACAGCTCGAACTCAACTTGCCGAACAATCACTACTTTTTAGTACCTCTAACCGCACCGACGAACAACAGCAAGATTTTAACAGTTATCAAATAAATTTAGCTGGTGGGCTAATGAATAATATTTATGGGCGACTTTCTTATCAAAATAACTTTTTATATGACGATAGTGATACCAGAGGGCGTTTTAAACAAGTACGCAACCAATTAAATTATTCGTATTCGGGCTTTGCATTAAGTAACCAATTACTATGGCAACAAGATAATAGCTTCAAGAGCACATTTGGAACAACACGTTTTCAAAAACGCTTTGGTAGAACTTACACAAGGTTTGGTGTTGATTATAGGTTATCACCAGTAAGTGAAATTGTAAGTTATGAGGCAGAGTTTAGCCGTAACCTGAGCAGAGACTTACAAGCAGAACTTACTTTAACTGACTCACTCAGTAACAATATTCAATCGGCTGAATTAGGCCTCAACTGGCAAAGTGACAAATTAAGCTTAACAAGTAACGTAAATTACAATAGTAATGATGATTGGCGACTTGGCATTTACAGTCGTTTTAGTCTCGGGTTTGATGTAGAAAACAATACATATTTTATCTCTAAGCGCAGCTTAACTAACACGGGTAGCTTAATGCTAAGAGTATTTTTAGATCAAAACAATAACGGTATTATGGATGATGACGAGCGCGGGATCGCCGGCGTTAAAGTCAAAGGAGTTCATAATTACCGTCAAGCAATTACAGATGAACATGGTATTGCGCTATTAACTTCAATGCCTGCAAACCGAACGACAGACATAATACTTGATAGAGATAGCTTTGAAAATCCATTTATAATTCCCGCTAATGATGGCTTTTCTATAACGCCTCGAGCTGGTTTTGTAGAATACATGGACTTTGCATTAAATAATGCAAGTGAAGTGGAGGGGGTTGTTTATCAGCAAAAAGGTGATGATATTCAAGTTCAACCGTTTGCGAGTGTTTCACTGTTGAATAAAAAAGGTGAACAAATTGCGCAAGCTCAAGCTGCATATGATGGTTATTATTTATTTACAGATTTAAAACCTGGGCAATATAAAGCGGTTATAAATGATGAATATAAACAACGCAAGAAGCTAAAAAGCACCCAAAATGTCACTGTGTCATTGCCGCCAGAGGGTGATGTTGTAATGGGGGTTGATCTTACATTAAAAGCCCTTAGCGAAATAACAGGCGCTATTGCTAATGCGGGGAGTTTTAGCTCGTTAAACATATTAAAAATTTATTACCAATTGATAGCACCAAAAATAGAGCACAAAAAAGCTTTTTATATACATGATAAAGTTAAAAATAAGTTCATTTTAGCGTTAGGGTATGCAAAAGAAATTTCGCCAGATCTTATCTCTGTATGCAACGCAATAAAAGCGCAAGGGCTTAAGTGCACTGTGGAAAAACACAAAATACTCCATTAAAGGAATTAGGATGAAAAGGGCTAAAGTTATTTGTTTAATTAGTGCGGTATTATTAAGTTATGGCTGTGCTAGCAATAAGGTAATTGATGAGAATGAAAATACTAAAAATGAAAAAAGTTATATAAAAATAACGGCACAAGAACTTGATGAGCTAAAAAAGAGCTCTGAACAATGGCAAAATATGAAGCCCGAACTATCTCGTTTACTGCTTATTGAAGAAGACCTAAGCTTATTAATATCGCAATTAAATACTATTGCAAAGGTAAAGGAAGAAAATACCTCAGCATTAAAGCAAGAAAAAAAAGTGGTTGATAAAGAGCCTAAAACTAACAGATTTAACTCTAACGATAATAACAAAAGTGCTCCAAAGTTTGCTTTACAAGTGCTATCAATTACTCACAAAGAGCAATTAGCTTCTGCGTTTAAGCAGTTACAAAAAAAGATCCCCGCACTACTTGAATCTAATTACGTTATAAATGTTGAAACAATTAATGTTAAAGGCGTAATGTATAATCGTTTAAAGCTAGGTGCATATATAAGTAAAGAAAACGCGACAGCTGATTGTCAAAAACTAAAGAGCCAAAGTGTAAATTGTATAGTTAGTTATTATGTTGAACAGCCCTTCATATTAGATTAAATAAGTAGGCATAATAATTGCTTTATCCTCATTATGTTTTAAAGAGGACGGCAACTATGCGCCTTTTACTGCCTTTAGTATTGTTAAATTTAACAGCTTGTAACTTGGTTCCGCCTGAGGAGCCGAGCATACCGACTGACGCCCCTAAAGCGGCAATGGCACCTTATACTGTTAACGAGTACATGGTTAATTTAACCTCACAACTTAACCAAGTAAATGGGGCTTTAAATGCCAATGCGCGCATTGGTGTAAGTAGCTTTTATTACGCAGATGCATTAGATACAAAGCTAGTAACAGGGCAAGCATCGGGCTTGAGCTTGCAAATTCAAGAAAGCTTATTAACCCAGTTTACCCAGCTTGGCTATCATACAGTTGAGTACCGCCTCGGAAACAATCTAATTTTAGCGCAAAATGCAGACAGCATTTTAAGCCGCGACTTAAGTAAATTACGCAATCGCCAAAATATTGACTTAGTGCTCACCGGCACAGTGACTCGTCAGCAGCATGCCTATATTGTTAATGCTCGGCTCGTTAATATTGAAAACAAGCAAGTTTTGTCGGCGGGCAGTACAGAGATCCCTATAAATGTAATGTGGGGAAATGAAAAAATTCAGCAGCGTGACGGGTCTTTGTACCGCAGCGAATATTAATCAGGAGCACACCATGAGAAACCTATTAATTACCCTATGTTTGCCATTAGGCTTTGGCTGTACGCAAATGTTAGATTCGCTAAGCCCAGAGCCAAAACCAGTAGAGCAAGATAATTCAGCTCAGTTGGTATCTAACCAACGTACGGTAAATGCTCCAGAGACTAATACAGCGCTATTTCAATCTAACTTGAACCAGCAAAGTAACTACACTAAAAGCGCGCCTGCAAAGCGAAAAAATATAAATCATTATGTGCGCGGTATAATGCAAGACATGGTCGAAAACCTTCAATATGTGAACGACAAAACACCGCTTGCTGTATCTAGTTTTGTATTTTTAGATGACGACTATAGCGATGGTAGCTTACTTGGTAATCAAATAGCCGAAAGCTTTATGCATGAACTGCATAGCTTTGGTGTGCCGGTTATCGATTTTAAAACAACCGATTACATGCGTGTAACGCCCGATGGTGATTTTGTATTTAGCCGTGATTACTTGGAGCTAAACCAAGATCAAAACTTTAATTATGTATTAGCAGGTACGTTAGTAAGCCATCAAGGTGGCGTATTAGTAAATGCGCGTGTAGTGGGTATACAAAGCAAGGCAGTGGTAGGTAGTGCGCAAGGTTTTATTCCGCAATCAGTTGTTGATGCACTTAACAGTAGCTATCGCACTGATGGAATAATGCTAAAACAAGCTAGTAAGTGAGGCCAAAATGCATTTTAAATATTTAAATAGCGCAATAGGCTTAGCCACACTTTTAACCTTAGCCGGTTGCTCAATTATTCAAAATAACGAATCTGTAGAGGTTATTACGCCGGTTGATAATACCCCAAATTACGATTTGACCAGGATGCTACAGTCAGTACAGGCCGAGAAAATTTCAGAACCTCAAGATAGCAGTGCGTTTGTGCCTCTTAAACATCATAAAACGCTTGTTAATTACGTTGAACAAATGGCACTTGATTTAGTTGACACGCTTGAGTCTGAAGCACAAGATAACAACAGCATTAATATAGCGGTAACAACCATTGTAGATTTAGACGCATCGCTCAATAAAAGTAATCAATTAGGGAATCAAATAGCTGAGAGCTTTATTCATCAGCTGCAAAAATTTGGTTACGGTGTTGTTGACTTCAAAGCTATGAATTCTATTGATGTATCAAACCGAGGTGACTTTGTATTATCTCGCGATATAGAAAAACTGAGTGAAAGCAGCATGGCCAACTACGTATTAGCAGGCACTTTAATTTACCGTCCAAATGGCGTAGCAGTAAATACCCGCGTTATAAACGTGCACAGCAAGCATGTAGTTGCCACTAGTAGAAAACTCATCCCGCTTTATGTACTAAACAAAGAAGATATATATTTATCAAGCAATTAAGTTAATTTTAGCTTGATATGAAAAACAAGATGCCGTTATAATTTTGTAAGCTGTAAGCTCGATGTGGCCTCTTAGTTAAATGGATATAACGGCCCCCTCCTAAGGGGCAGTTGCAAGTTCGATTCTTGCAGGGGCTACCAATTAAATCAATAGGTTACAATTTCAATATCAGCTGTTGTCTTTCCTGTGTAGCACATATGTAGCGCTGCAAACTAAATTCACGCCAGTTAATTTGCTAATGAAAAATATTTTAAAAATTTATTTTCATACTTGATTCATCAACCTATTAAAGAGCTAAGTAGCTTTTTAATACTGATATTACTTCGATTTTTAATATTCATCTAAAAAGCACAGCTATCGGAGTTCAATAAAAGGAAACCTATTTGATTAAACTCCCTAGACAACTGTCTGATTACGCAGCTATTAGGTTACCAATTATTTCAGAATAATAATCGTCTTTAACTTGTTCGGATTTCCTGAAATACCTATCAATCATAGAGGATACAATCAAATCCTTCGGTAAAGATTTAACTCCCTCCAACTTTCCAATAATATAATTTACATTAGCTAGAGCTAAAGCTTCCTTTAATTTCCCATAAGAGAAAGTAATTGGACACTTATCCAAAGCTATACCTTGTAAGCTAACGGGTCTTGGTAATGAAGGCTTCTTCTTATTCAAGACTGTCTGAATTTGCGCCATATTTATAAGAGGTAATGACTTTCCGCTTATAAACCTTTCGCCTTTGCAATCGGTTATCAACCTTATTCCGCTAGACCTAAATAGTACTTCTAATTTTAACAATCTGAAGGCCTGCTTATAAAATTCGGCATATGACTTTTCAATAGCTTCGACGTACTCATTTTTTATTTTATTTGTAAATATCATTGATTTGATTTGTTCTTCTACCAACTCTTTCTGATATACGTCATTTTCCCAGCTATACCCCTTAGTATATAAAATGTGAGGGCATTGAACCTTATTGCCAATAAAATCATCTAAATCAGAGTCTCTGGCAACAGCAATATTACTAATCTTACCTTCAGAGAGCAGTTCGCAAATTTTATTTGTAGCTGTTTTAGAACCCAGTGCTCTGAACTCCACTTCTTTGTCGAAGCCATAAGTATTAAATATACCCGACCAAAACTTTATATCTACAGACGTTTCATTAAACTTACCTTTTAGTATATCGATAAATGGGTATGAAATTTCTCCACCTTCAGTAAAAACTATTATATCAACTCCGTGAAAGAGAGCCATGTTGGACAACCCTGAGTTAGTTCTGGTAAATGACATTAAAATAATTTCTCCATATCAAATACTCTATCGCCAAACCTACTAACAACATCTGGCGAGTGCGTAGCAAATATAATTTGAGCTCTAGGATTTAAATTCAATAGGTTATCAACAAGGCTTTCCTGCCATTTTACATGTAAAGATAATTCAGGTTCATCGGCTATGTATACACAAGCTTCATTTTGTTGTAGAAGCGCTTCTCCTAAAACAATTAATAATTGCTTTTCACCAGATGAAAGTAGTTTTAATGGTAAGTCTTTTCCTGATTGAGTTGTTATTTTTAGTTCGTTTCTTTCATCAATAGAAAATACTTTTCTTTGCATTAAGTCGTTGACTATACTTAGGAAGGTTTCTTTTGGTTTAAATATTTCTTTTCGTTTTTCAACAAGTATATTCCAGTCATCAATAATACTATCAATTCTATCGTTTAATATAATTGCAGCTACATCTATATTAGATAAACCATCACCTTCACTTACTTTTTTAGAAGCCTTAGTTAAAGTTGTAAAGTGGTTATCTACTCTTGATGTATATTTTTTCTCGTCTAATTTGAACTGAGAAAAGATAGCATTTAATGCCTCTTTCTCACTTTCAATATTTAATTCTGTATCTCTTCTAAATAAACTTCGCTGATGGGTTTTTCCTACTAGCATAGAAAGAAAAATTGCTTCTTGAAACTTTTCTAATAAACCAGAACCCTGCCGTCCTAATATTGAAAAGTACCTTACTAGTCGATTGGATAATTCATCAAGCTTTCTATCAACGGTCGACTCGAAAGATTTTCTATCACGCTCTTCACTGGGAGATGCCCTGTGGACTGATAACCAGCTGACGGAAGTGATTCTATTTAGGTGATCTATAATTGTTTTGCCGTAAACATTTCGCATTTCTCTAGATAGAACATGTCTTGGAAAATCACGAAATCTTATGTGTTCCTCGTATTCGTCTAGAGAGTATATTTCTGCTTTTTCGCTAGCGCTATTTTTTATTCTGTACTCAATCTCTCGAAATGGAACACCATTATTCTCTTTTTTTAAAACAATGACTTCGGGCTTTTTTCTACCGTTGGATTCTTTTAAAATTATTGATATCGAATCAAAGTCAATTTTATCAAGGACTGAAAAGTCAGCTTTCAAGGCTGCTACAATTAAATTAATTGCGGTAGTTTTACCAGAGCCATTTATCCCAATAAGGAAATTAACATCCTCATTAAAATTAAAAGTAAGATCTCTGTCTCCCCAAAATCCATTTATTGTGACCTTTTGAATAAAGTTCATCTTAAGTACGGTGTCCTTGATAAGTTCGATAACTATTTAAATGTACATTTCATTAAACTCAAAAATGCACAAGTGAAATACATTAATAACAAACTATTTCAATTATTACTACCGATAAACGTATTAAAAACTTTTATTAACTAGGGTATGAATAGAGTTGCTTTCCTTATGATATAGCTAAGAAAAAATTCAAAATGTTAACTTTCACTTATGCTAAATCATTTAGTACAGTTATTTACAGAACTCCAAGTAAGACCCTTTTTGCCATTCTGGCAAGTGGTCAGCTAAAGGTGATTTTTGGCTTTGTCTTAGTATTTGATATGAGCTAAAGCTCAATAGGTAGCTTTAGCTATTTGAAATGTTGTGTTTAACTACAGCTTTATTTAAAAGTGATAGCTTTAGCTCTTTTTTAAATAGTAGGGAGCTTTAGCTAACTCGTATCAGCTTTAGGTTATGCCTTTTCTACCTTCCATGAATAGTGCCTAGTACTATTACCTTGTAAAAGCAGCTTTACCAGCGAACTACAAACCTTTTACTTTGAGTATCAGTTCACCATCGTAATAGCATTGTGAATATTGGCTTGTTTTCTAAATTGCGCTTGAGTGTTTATAACTAAAAATAAGAAAAGCGAGTAAATATAAATCAACTCGCTTTACAATCTTGATAGCTGATAGCTGATAGCTGATAGCTGATAGCTGATAGCTGATTGATCTGACTCCA
>NZ_PNCW01000160.1:0-264 GCF_005886985.1 Pseudoalteromonas sp. S3178
AAGAAAGCTTGCCGACGATGCACTACACTCAAAATCACGATTTTTAGCACGTGTTAGTCACGAGCTAAGAACGCCGTTGCAGGCCATTCATGGGTATTTAGATGAATATCTGAGTAACAAAGAAATCCAACACTTACAGCATGTGAAAAGCGCGGTAAATCAATTGGATGTATTACTTTATTCGGTTCAAGATTTTAATAACCTTTCCGAGCAAGAAGTGGTAATTGAGCGTCATCAAGTCGCGTTGCGAGAAGTAATAAAGTC
>NZ_PNCW01000161.1:0-246 GCF_005886985.1 Pseudoalteromonas sp. S3178
ATTATCAATTTATTAATGAAGACGACAACCGTTATCGTTGTATGGGATGCTTAGGTAAAGAAAAACACTCAACGATTGAGAATAAAGCAGTGAAGCAAGCTGCGGGTAAAGCGGTAAAATTTGTTGCATCTTTCAATGATGTAAAAGATGAACCTCTTTATATTAAAGTGGGGTTATCCGCGGTTAGTCGCTCTAACGCGTTAGAAAACCTCCATACAGAAGTGCCAGGTTGGGACTTTGATAAAA
>NZ_PNCW01000162.1:0-268 GCF_005886985.1 Pseudoalteromonas sp. S3178
CAAATAACAGCAAAGCCAATGTACTGCTTTGCTGAGTGCGCAGATTACTCGCGTTTTTATCGACCTTATAGTTAAGCTTTTTAGCAATCTCATGAACGCGACGACGAGTTTCTTCGTTAACCAAAGGGCTATTTCTTAGGGCGCGCGACACCGTAGATTGCGAAACGCCAGCATAATGGGCGATATCAAATGAAGTTGCTTTACCTTTCATGTTCTTCTCAACGCTTAAGACAGTGACATTGTCAGCCATTCAATTTTTTTTTCAACC
>NZ_PNCW01000163.1:0-246 GCF_005886985.1 Pseudoalteromonas sp. S3178
CACCTTATGTAGATGCTGAGGACATGGAAGATTTACCTGATCAATTTCATCATGAACCTGAACTTGGTCTATCATCGGGTGATGATGGGCTAGATGTTACACGGACAATTTTGTTAGAAGCCGCTGAGCATTTAACTGAACAAGGTGTATTATTTGTCGAGGTGGGTAATTCTATGGTACATATGGGTGCTTTATATCCGGAAGCCCCCTTTACTTGGCTTGAATTTGAGCGAGGTGGCCTCGGGG
>NZ_PNCW01000164.1:0-296 GCF_005886985.1 Pseudoalteromonas sp. S3178
ACCAATGTAATGGGTGCAACCAAGCGTATGGCAGAGTTAGTGTTACAAGCCTTGGCTGAAAGTAAAGTAACGTCTAAAAATACCCGTTTTTGCATGGTACGTTTTGGTAATGTGCTTGGTTCTAGTGGTTCAGTTGTGCCTCTATTCCGTAAGCAGATTAAAGAAGGTGGACCAATTACCTTAACGCATAAAGATATCACCCGGTTTTTTATGACTATACCGGAAGCTGCGCAGTTAGTTATTCAGGCGGGTGCCATGGGTAAGGGTGGTGACGTATTTGTGTTAGATATGGGTGA
>NZ_PNCW01000165.1:0-200 GCF_005886985.1 Pseudoalteromonas sp. S3178
GGCCGAGTTCCCTTTTTTGCCCAAAGGCGTGTCGTGGTGTTTTGCTGACCAAATCTGGCCTCGTCTTGAAACCAGATATCCACGTCATTCAGGTTGATAAATAGCGGGATCGTTTTGATCAAGTCCGTTTGCAGTTTTTTTAAAGTCCTGCTGAACTTGTTCGGACTGTTTCGGGTGGCGAGAGCGGCTAGTTATCCAGC
>NZ_PNCW01000166.1:0-307 GCF_005886985.1 Pseudoalteromonas sp. S3178
ATAAATGAGTTATGTCTTATACTTGAAGATATCAAGCAATACACTGAACAAGA
The DNA here is from genome assembly GCF_005886985.1 of Pseudoalteromonas sp. S3178. Classification (NCBI taxonomy): domain Bacteria; kingdom Pseudomonadati; phylum Pseudomonadota; class Gammaproteobacteria; order Alteromonadales; family Pseudoalteromonadaceae; genus Pseudoalteromonas; species Pseudoalteromonas sp. S3178. Next base: position 54 of record NZ_PNCW01000166.1, read on the forward strand.
AGCACGCACAGCGTATTATGAACCGTCACATAATAATAGGTCATCGACCTCAAGTTCGTCTGCACGGTGCAGCAATGCTGTCGATAGCGAAGACGACGATAACACCGAAAATGATCAAAATGATGATGAGTAGCCTGAGAATGAAGCCATGTATCACTACTAACGTTGCAATAGGTAGCTGTTATGCCATTTAAGCAATCTCTGCGCATTGTGACGACAATACTGTTTATCATGGTCGCCATACAATGTATCAA
>NZ_PNCW01000167.1:0-318 GCF_005886985.1 Pseudoalteromonas sp. S3178
TAAATATTGTTCGGATAGTAAACCTTTATCCACACTCTTTTTGCAACAAGTTTTGTTAAAGTAAATGGAACATCGCGCTCATTATGTTTTGTTCACACCTAGTGACAACATACAGCACATTGATTAGCAATATAAACCAACAATAACAAATATGGACAAAGGATTTTTATGCTATCTAAATCTCTGATATGCAGTGCTATTTTACTAGCTACTAGCGCTTCTGTTGATGCCCAATCTAATGCTGAACTTCATCGTTTAGCCACCGTAGCTAAACCGATAGAACAAGCAGTCACATTTAACTTAGATCCATCTAAGGAG
>NZ_PNCW01000168.1:0-329 GCF_005886985.1 Pseudoalteromonas sp. S3178
GGTATAGCGCATTACACCTTTGTCTGTGTTGGCAATTTGAACTTCTGCTTTACCATAAATGCTGTAGTCTGCGGCTAACGCAGAGGCTGATAACGTTGCACTGGCAACTGCCAACGCCACTAAAGATTTACTTGCTGTCATAACTTGTCTCATTTTTGATTATTGTCGATTAAGACAACGCAATTCTGAGACCAGAGTTTATTTTTTAATATAAATCAGATGGATAAATCAAAATCAAAGGTTAATGGCAGCTAAAATGTGCGGATTTCCACACACTTAAATCTATAATGTGTCACTAAACTCACCCATCATCATTGGTGAACATAGTG
>NZ_PNCW01000169.1:0-379 GCF_005886985.1 Pseudoalteromonas sp. S3178
CAGGTGGCCTGGGAGGAATGGGCGGTGCACAACCATTAGCGGCTACCATGGCTGGCTTTAGTGCCTTAGTGGTGGAATGTGATGAAAGCCGTATCGATTTTCGAATAAAAACAGGGTACGTCGATGTAAAAGCGACAGATCTTGAGCATGCATTAAAATTAATAACCGATGCCTGTGTCAAAGGTGAAGCGCTTTCTGTGGGTTTACTCGGTAACGCGGCTGATGTTTTTAGTACCTTAGTAAAAAGTGGTATTACTCCCGATATAGTCACCGATCAAACCTCAGCCCATGATCCGCTTAACGGCTACCTACCACAAGGTTGGAGTATGGAGCATGCAGAAAAAATGCGAATCGATAATCCACAAGCAGTAGTCAAAGC
>NZ_PNCW01000017.1:0-41504 GCF_005886985.1 Pseudoalteromonas sp. S3178
GGGGTACTCCCCATAAATAGGCGATAACGCAGCATAAATGCCAAACATGCGCTGCCCTTCGGGTTCTGCCTAGGGGCGATAAACTCTTTGTTACTCGGTTTTTACTTAGCCCACTAGGTTACAAACCTCGCGCCGCGATTTAATCGCCCCTAGATTGAACAAATTTCAATCCACGAAGATCAACACGTCCTAGCTAAAACTCTCTAGGCGATACAAATTCACCACTTTGTATTTGCTCATATGTTTGTTGGGCAAGTGTATCTAGACTATCTAAATTTTTACCATTACTCATAAGTTGGTGTTCTATTGGTAATAAATCGATGTTTTCAATGCCAGACATTTGCGCAACCTTAGAAAAAATATACGCATGCTTAAGCTTATCGTGTTTATAAAACAGACTAATAAGTGATGTGTAAACTTCAGGGTTTGGCTCAATACCTTTTTTATTTAACTCAAGCGTTTTATAAAGCAGATCTATTGTTTTTTCATCATCAAACTTAATATAGTAAGACGCTAAAAAAAATTGCATTTCGGCACTCTGCGTTACGCTTTTATCGTTTTCTAAGGCGAGTAATTTATTAAGTGCACTTTGGTCGTTGTTTCGAGACCAATGATAGTAAAGTAAACCTGGGTGATTAGTTTTTTGAGTGTCTTGATATAAGCGCGTCATTTCTTTGATACTGGTTAGTTGTCCTTCAATGCGCGATGTTGTCTTAGATTTTAGCTTTTTATGCTCTATTTTTGCAGCTAACGTAATACACTGATTATAAGACTCAAAGCCTTTGAGCAATTGGTATTTATTTTCATCTGTTGGTTTTTTATATTCAGTGTAGCGCTTTAAAATAACTACAGAGCGCTCATTCTTACAATGGCTGTCTTTATTTAGATCACTACAAAACCCAGGTGTCTCTTTACAAACCTGAGCGAGTGTTAGTGGTTCATCACACCCTGTTAACGCTAGCATTGTTAGTAATACGCTTGCTCTTAAAACCATCCCTTAACCCCAAATGAATATATACGTAACTATTCTAACGTAATCATTTGTGCTCTAACAGTAGAGAATAACTTAAGATTAACTTAGAATAGCCCTGCCTAAAGTGTATTACTCTCAAAATATAGTGCACTTTCAAAGGCTATCCGTTCAAAATGTTAAATTTAGGTAAATAAAATGACCTCATCTCACGAATTAGAATATACAAATAGTTGGCAAGAGCGCCAAGATTACGCCGAAAGCATGCAACCTATCATTGGTAAGCTTTATCGTAACCGTGGCATAGAAATCGCTGTATATGGCCGTCCTCTCGTTAATGCCAGTACAATAGATATTATCAAGTCTCATAAAACTGTAGCGCAGTTTGAAGGCACAAAATTACGTTTACGTGAAAGCTTCCCGTTTTTAGAAGCGATTAGTAAAATGGAGTTAAACTCTGCCCGTATAGATATTGGTAAACTTGCTTATAGCTACTTGTATACTGATGCAGCTAATGGCCGTACTGTAGACGAATTTGTAAAAGCTGAACTTGCAGAAATAGCTGATTTACCAGCGAAAGAGCCACGCGATGTAGTACTTTATGGCTTTGGCCGAATCGGTCGCTTATTAGCACGCTTATTAATTGAAAAGTCAGGCCCATATGCCGATTTACGCTTACGTGCAATTGTTGTACGTGGTGGTAAAGATGGCGACCTAGAAAAGCGCGCTAGCTTATTACGTCGAGATTCAATTCACGGGCCTTTTAATGGTTCAATTACAATTGATAAAGAGCGTAATGCAATTAAAGCTAACGGTAGCTACATTCAAGTAATTTACGCTAACTCTCCAAGCGAAATTGATTACACAGCTTATGGCATCGAAAATGCGCTGATTGTTGATAACACAGGTATTTGGAAAGATGAAGCAGGCCTTGGTCAGCATTTAGAGTGTAAAGGTGCTGCAAAAGTATTATTAACTGCACCGGCTAAAGGCAATATTAAAAACATCGTGTATGGTGTGAATAACCAAGATATTTTGCCTGCTGATAAAATTGTATGTGCAGCAAGTTGTACTACTAATGCCATTACGCCAACACTTAAAGCATTAAACGATAAATTTGGTATTAATAATGGCCATGTAGAAACTGTACACTCGTACACAAACGATCAAAACCTTATTGATAATTACCACAAAGCAGAGCGTCGCGGCCGTGCTGCAGCGCTTAACATGGTAATTACCGAAACAGGTGCAGCTAAAGCGGTTTCTAAAGCATTACCAGAACTTGAAGGTAAATTAACGGGTAACGCAATCCGTGTACCTACACCAAATGTATCGCTTGCTATTTTAAATCTTAATTTAGAAAAAGGGACATCGGTTGAAGAGCTTAACGCGTTTTTACGTGAAACAGCGCTTCATTCAGAGCTGCGAGATCAAATTGATTACACTGCTTCTACAGAAATCGTATCTACCGATTTAGTAGGTAGCCGTTATGCAGGTGTTGTTGATTCACAAGCAACTATTGTTGAAGGTAACCGTGTAGTACTTTACGTTTGGTACGACAATGAATTTGGCTACAGCTGCCAAGTTGTTCGCTGTATGCGTGATATGGCTGAAGTAGCCTTCCCAAGCCTACCTCGCTAAATTAATAATAAATCACTAAGCCAGCTTTTTTGCTGGCTTTTTTAGTCGCGTAATATTTTTAAAGTGTACCCTGTGTGATAGGCTTTAATTATTGAAATGTGTACAGCGGTTATGCCGTAATTATGCATTTTACTATTTATAAAATAGTGTCAGTTCTGCAAGTTAAGCAGATAAACTTATTCTACCTTAAGGTTTTTTCATGAAAATCAGCAGCAATTTTGATAGTGGTAACATAAATGTTATCGAAGCCACCGATCCTTTAAATATTCAATTAGAGATTAATAGCGATCACCAGTCTGAATTTTATCAGTGGTTTCACTTTCGTCTTGAAACAACACCTTACCAATTGCATAAGTTAAACATTAATAATCTTGAAAAATCGGCATACCCAGATGGCTGGGATGGATATCAAGCAGTTGCATCGTACGATCGCCAAACATGGTTTCGTGTACCTTCTAATTACGAAAATGGCACGCTTACATTTGAGCTAGAGCCAGAAAGCGGCAGTGTTTACTTTGCATACTTTGTGCCTTACAGCTACGAGCGTCATTTAGATTTATTATCGTGGGCGCAAAGCGAAGAGCTATGCCAATTACAAACCCTTGGCGAAACACTAGATGGTCGCGATATGAGCGTACTTAAAATTGGCCAACCAAGCGAAGATAAAAAAACAATCTGGATCACAGCACGCCAACACCCAGGTGAGACTATGGCAGAGTGGTTTGTAGAAGGCTTATTGCATAAATTACTTGATGATGAAGACCCGCATGCAGCGGCGCTTTTATCTAAAGCTGTTTTTTACATTGTGCCAAACATGAACCCTGATGGGAGTGTACGCGGGCACCTTCGTACCAATGCTAAAGGCGTTAACTTAAATCGTGAATGGCAAACACCAAGCATGGAAAATAGCCCTGAGGTTTACTTAGTGCTTAATAAAATGCGCGAAACAGGCCTAGACATGCACTTAGATATACATGGTGATGAAGCAATCCCATACAACTTTGTTGCAGGTAGTGAAGGTATCCCAAGTTACGATGATCGTTTAAAAGATTTAGAAGATAGTTTTAAAGCAGCGCTTTTAACTATTACTCCAGAATTTCAAGACGAACATGGCTACGATAAAGACGAACCGGGTAAAGCAAATTTAACGGTGGGCTCATCTGCAACAGCAGAAGAATTTAAAGCACTTACGTACACCGTTGAGATGCCGTTTAAAGATAATAACGACCTACCAGACCCAGATTACGGCTGGTCTGACCGCCGTTCGTATCAATTTGGTCAAGATACTTTAGCGGCAATCGTAAATGTCGTTGATAAACTGAGATAAATTAGTATAAGGTAAGGGCAACAATAAAATGTTGCCCTTTTTTATTACAAAGTTTACAAATAATAAAAAATTAGCAATAGCAGCGTTATCGTATTATTTAGCTTTAACTGAGTAATACGCACTCAACAGTCTCAATTAAAATAATAAGAGGAATTCAGCGTGGATGTATTTGGACAATTTTTAGATAGCCTCGATGGCATGTTAGGAGGAGCTGTTTGGTTCCCATACGTGCTATTAGGGGTTGGTTTATTTTTTACTATATATTTAAAGTTCCCACAAATCCGTTATTTCAAACATGCGTGTAAAGTTGTAACTGGTAAGTTTGATAAAAAAGACACCGAAGGCGACACAACACATTTTCAAGCCCTTGCGACTGCGCTTTCTGGCACGGTTGGTACAGGTAACATTGGTGGCGTAGCACTTGCTATCTCTATTGGTGGTCCCGCAGCCTTATTTTGGATGTGGATGACCGCATTTTTTGGTATGACAACCAAATTTGTAGAAGTAACGCTTTCTCATAAATACCGCGAAAAAACAGAAGACGGCACTATGTCGGGCGGCCCTATGTATTACATGGATAAACGTCTAAACATGAAATGGCTAGCCATTTTATTTGCTGTTGCAACGGTAATTAGCTCATTTGGTACAGGCAGCTTGCCACAAATAAATAATATTGCCCAAGGTATGGAAGCAACATTTGGTTTTGCGCCAATGGCAACGGGTGCTGTTTTATCTATTTTACTAGCACTGGTAATTTTAGGTGGCATTAAACGTATTGCTGCAATTACATCACGCGTAGTACCGCTAATGGCCGCGGTTTATATTATTGGTGCGCTTGCTGTTATTTTTTACAATATTGAAAATATCGGCCCGTCATTTGCGTCAATCTTTATGGATGCCTTTACTGGTTCAGCAGCAGCAGGCGGCTTTTTAGGTGCGTCGTTCGCTTACGCGTTTAACAAAGGTGTAAACAGAGGTTTATTCTCAAACGAAGCGGGTCAAGGTTCTGCGCCAATAGCCCATGCTTCAGCAAAAGCAGATGAACCAGTATCAGAGGGTATAGTTTCTATATTAGAACCGTTTATTGATACCATCATCATTTGTACACTTACAGGCTTAGTTATTTTGTCTTCGGGTGTATGGAACGAGAAATTCGAAACTCACTTTGAACGCTCTTCAATGAGTATTATTAAAGGTGACTACTCTGAAACGAACGAAGCACAGCGCACTGAGCTATATAATTACTTAAATAATAACGACAGTAACATTGAGTTATTTACAGGTAATATTGACGTGGTCAATGGTGAGTCTATTACTACGGGCTACACCGTTATTAATTCGCGCTCAATTGCAGAAGATGTTCGTTTTGGTTTAACAGAAAAACATAAATATACAGGTGTTGTTGAAGTTAAAAACGGTATGCCAACTGACGACAGTATTAGCTTAGTCGGTAAATCGCTAGTGCATTCAGCTGAGCTGACAACTAAAGCGTTTACTAGAGGCTACTTTGGTGAAAGTGGGCAATATATTGTATCGATTGGCTTGTTGTTATTTGCATTCTCGACCGCTATTGCTTGGTCGTATTATGGTGACCGTGCAATGATTTACTTACTAGGGCACCGTTCAGTAATGCCGTACCGTGTATTTTATGTTGCAGCGTTCTTTTGGGCATCGTTTGCCGATACCACTTTAGTATGGAAATTGGCGGCCGTGGCCATAGTCGTTATGACTCTCCCTAACTTATTTGGCATCATGTTGCTGCGCAAAGAGATGAAACAGTCAGTAGATGACTACTGGGTTAAATTCAAAAAAGACAACGAGAAATAAAACACGTACAATAAAAGGCGCCGCAAGGCGCTTTTTTTATGCGTAGTATGGAGAGATGTATGGCGATTACTCGTTGCCCCAAATGTGCAAAATCAATTTCAGACAAACATAAGCAGTGTCCGCATTGCGGTAGTAATATTTCAGAGCTTAACGACGAGCAAGTTTTGCAGCTGCAACGTGAGCAGCGGATTAAAAAACGCCAGATGTTTATGAATCACTCTTTTTTGGCGCTAATCTTATTTTTAGGTGGCTTTTTCTGTTTATACTTTTTACAACCGCAAGAAGAATCCCTGCAGTGGTACGCCTACACACTCGCAATTGGAGTAGGGTGTATTTGGTACCTTATCAATCGTATTATTTTAGTATCTCTAAAAAAGAAAAAATGACATGAATATCGACAATCTAGTACAAAATATCACTCCCGAATTATTTGAACGCTTACAGTACGGTGCTGCAACAGGTAAGTGGCCTGATGGCACGGTGTTATCAGACGAGCAAAAGCAACAAACTGTGCAATTAGTTATGCTGTACCAAGCTAAAGTGGCTCAATCAAACGAGCAGTTTACCATTGGTGCAAATGGCGAAATGATCCAAAAAACAAAAGCACAACTACAAAAAGAATTTAAATCAGACAACGAAATAGCTAGGTTTAGTGAACATGATCTTTAAACACCTTTTTACACCAAAATGGAAACACCCAAAACAGCAAGTTCGTCTAGAAGCAATTGAAAACCTAGATGTACAGCGCGATGCTACAATTTTAAATACACTAGCCCTTGAAGATAATTCGGCTGAAATTCGTCGTAAAGCACTGCAAAAAATGAACGACTTAGCGCTGTGGTGGAAAGCATATAAACAAGATCAAGCGCTAAAAGATGTTGCTGAACAACAAATCTCTAATGCAGTATTAAGCGACGAAAGTGCGCTGTCTTCACATATTAAAACTGAATACATTGAGCGTTTTGCGCCAGTTAAAACACTTGAAAAACTAGCATTTGCTGAAAAAGAGCTTCAAGTACGCGTTAAGCTTTTAAAGCGTTTGGCTAACCCTAAACTTATCGAAAAAGCCTTTAAAGAAGGCAGCGAAGAGTTACAAGCTCATTTAGTAGAGCTTGTTATTACGCATCAACTTACAAAGCCTTTATTAAAACACGCTAAAGGCAGCGCTAAGCAGAGCTTAGAAACACATATAGAAAATGAACGTTTGGCAATAGAAATGCCAGCGCAAGTAGAGGCTTCTACACGTGTAATTTTAGCGAAGTTAAATGCACTTCGTGATAAAACAGACTACGCAATCGTTAATCCTCAATCGAGTGATTTAATGGCGCAGTGGCAAGCTCTAGAGCTTAAATGGTTAAGTGCTGAACATGTTAAAGCACTTGATGCTAAGTACATTACTATTACCGACAAGCTTGATGCACATATTGCAGTACTTAAAGAGCAACATGTTAAAGAGCAAGAAAAATTAGCTTTACAACAACGTCAGGTACTTGCGCTTGCTACTCTTGAGGCTTTAAGTGAAGAAATTGAGAATGCATTACAGCTCGGACTAGAAACGCCTGAGCAAATTCAACAAGATTGGTTAGATGCAAAAGTAGCTCAGGCTAAGCAATCGCTAAGCGATTCACAACTTGCTAATAACGAGCAATCAAAACAAGTAATTAATAAGCTAGAAAAATTATTTACTCAAGTTGCTAAGTTACCAGAGCTTACAAGTGCAATTAAAGAGTATAAATTAGCCTATGCGATACTGTGTGACATACAGCCGGCTGAGCAATTAAGTGATTACGATGATTCCTTAAATGCCTTTAATAGTGCGTTTAAAGCTGCTCGCAGCCATTTAAATACGCTTGATGGGTCACTTGCACAAAACTTTAAAACACAGCTAAATGCTAACAAAAAGCAATTTTTAGCTGCTATGAGTGAGTTAACCAAGCCACTTGAGAAAAATCAAAGCCAAGCTAAACGTAAAGCACGCGATGTAAAGCGCCTAATTGAAGAAGGCCGTTTTAATGTAGCGTTTGGTGTTTTTAAAGGCTTTGAAGAGCTATTTAATACACTAACTGCACATTATCAACAGCCATTAGTAAATATTAAAGCAGAACTTGAAGCGCAACTTGCAGATGCTAAAGATTGGCAAAAATATGCAGCAGCGCCAAAGCGTGAAGCGCTACTTGAAGAAGTAACGGCTTTAGTTGGCGAAGAGTGTACCGATCCGCAGCAGCGCGCTGATCAAGTTAAAACTTTACGTAAACGTTGGAACGAGCTAGGGCGCCTTGATACTGAGCAAGAAAAGCAACAAGGCGAGCAGTTTGATGACAAAATTGAGCAATTGTTTGCGCCTTGTCGTAGCTACTTTGCAGAGCAAGAAGTAGCGAGAGAAGCCGCTAAAACTCAGCGTGAAACTATAATTGCTGATATGAGCGCTTTACTTTCAGAGCCTTGCAATGACGATGGCTTTGACTGGAAGCAATATGAGAGCCAATACAATCGCTTAAACAAAGCATGGCGCAGTGTAGGTAAAGTTGACCCTAAAACATACCGCGTATTAAACGATCGTTACAAAAAAGAGCAGCAGCAAGTACTTGCAACACTTAATGCGTTTCATAAAGCAAATGCAGCTCAAAAAAATGAACTCGTTGAAAAAGCACAGCAACTATCACAAAGCGATGATCTTGCAAGTGCATGTCAAGAGCTAAAACAGCTTCAACAGCAATGGCAAACAATAGGCTTTGCAGGCTTAAAAGCTGAAAACGCACTGTGGCAAAAGTTTCGTCAATTTAATGATGAAACCTTTACTAAACGAAGCAGCGAATTTGAAGAGCAAAAACTTGCTCAAAACGAAAGCGATAAACAAGCTGCAGTTGAACTGACCGAACTTGAAGATGCACTTGATAGTGTGAATCAAAAAGCGCAATTGCATGATCTAGAAACTAAAGTGAAAGGTTACGCTCAATACAAATCACTCACAGGTAAAGTAAACAGCCTACTTGAAGCGATAGAGCACAAGTTAGCATTGCTTAACAGCCAAGCAGAACAAGCTAATTTAGATGCACTATTTAGCGCCATTGAAAATAACGATGTATTGCCAAGCCAATACCAAACATCGTTAATAACATCACTGAGCCGTGAGCAATTACTCACTAGAATGGAAATTTTAGCCAACGTGAGCTCAGAAAATGCATCGCTTAGAATGGCTGAACAAGTTGCAATGCTAGATGATAAACACCGTGGTGAACATGCTGATTTAAACTATTATTTAAAGCAGTTGTTAGCGCTCAGTAAGGGTTCAGTTGAGCCTGAGACACTAGCTAAAATTAAAACAATTTTTACAGCATAATAATGTAATACGCCTGTACTAAATACAGGTAATGCATTGTAAAAGCCGCTGTTAAAGCGGCTTTTTTATAATTAAAATTAATATAAGGGATCCTCATGAGAGTATTACTACTGATTGCAACAACACTATTTTTGGCGGCATGTAACACAACCCAAGGTGTATCTGTTTACTCGTTCACTAACGCAGAAGTTGAAACCGTATTGGGTAAGCAATTACCAAAGCTAAGCGAAAAAGTGAGTTTAATGGGGTTGCCAGTTCAGTTTGATGTAAACGATTTAAGTGTAAATATTGGCCCAGATAACCGCGATGTCGTTGTATTAGGTGCTGACTCAAGCGCTGAAATTAACGCTTTTGCACTAAAATACCCTGTGCGTTTAAAGCTGCAGATAGAAGGCAGCCCATTTTACGATAGTGAGAAAAAAGCGGTGTTTTTACGAAATGTAAAGCTACTTGATTCAAGTGTAGACGCCGGTGGTTTTAAAGGTAACTTAGGTGCGCTTGATAGCCAAGCTATGGAAGTAATTAACGCCTTTTTAGCGGTTAACCCTGTTTATACGTTAAATATGGACGACCCTAAAATAATGCTACTGAGTAAATTACCTCTTGATATGAAAGTGGCTGAGGGTGCAATTAAGTTAGTACCTCGTCTTTAAGTAGATCTAGCGCGGCGCCATTTACGTATTATTTAGACTTACTTTATTAGGCTCTAAATTATGGCAGCACCGCGCAGCATTCCTACCTCACGACTCTCTCGATTTGCAAAGCTAGGCTCTTTAGCCAGTGGCGTTGCCGCCAATATATTAATAGACGGTACTAAAAGTGCTTTAAGTGGTAATGGCTGGGATAACAAAAGTTTACTGCTACAGCCTAAAAATATCGAAAAACTAGCCACTGAGCTTGCGCATCTTAGAGGTGCTGCAATGAAGCTTGGGCAGTTACTCTCAATGGATGCTGGTGAGCTACTAAGCCCTGAGCTTACGAAGCTATTAGCACTACTTCGATCAGATGCTAACCCTATGCCCCATAAACAGTTAATTGCAGTGTTAAAGCAGCAGTGGGGAGATCATTGGCTTGAGAGATTTTCACATATAGAGTTAAGGCCCTTTGCTGCAGCCTCTATCGGACAGGTGCATTTAGCGTATCAAGAAAATGGTGAAAAACTGGCTATAAAAATTCAGTATCCAGGTATCGCAAAAAGTGTAGAAAGTGACGTAGATAATGTTATCTCACTTTTAAATATAGCGCGCTTAATTCCCAAAGAGCTGGATATAAAACCATTGGTAAGTGAGGCTAAAGCACAATTACTCGCTGAGGCTGATTATGCTTTAGAGGCGCATTTTATTACAAAGTATCACTATCTTTTAGCTGAAGATAAACGCTTTATCGTTCCTAAAGCATACACCGAGCACAATACTAAACAAATTTTGGCAATGCAGTATGTAAAAGCCTCTCCTATTGAAGCACTCAATGATTTAGCACAAAATGAGCAAAATCAGGTGGCTGCGGCACTTATTGATTTATTTTTTAAAGAAATGTTTGAGTTTAAGCTTATTCAAACTGATCCAAACTTTGCCAATTTTCATTACCAACGCGAGAGCAAAAAAATAGTGCTATTTGATTTTGGCGCCACGCGAGAAATATCCATGCAATTGAGTCAAGCTTACCTATCTTTGTTTAAAGCAGGGAGTGAAAACAACAGAGCGGGGGTGTTAGCCGCTGCAACTCAAATAGGTTACTTTAAAGATGATATTGTAGATAGTTATAAAAATCATGTAATTGACTTATTTTTAATGGCGTGTGAGCCGTTAAGAGTCGATGGTGATTTTGACTTTAAAAACAGCATTTTGGCTAACAATATTAAAAATGCAGGGCTTGAGCTGAGCGCTCAATCGCAGCAATGGCACACCCCACCTGTCGATGCGCTTTTTATTCATCGTAAATTAGCTGGGCTTTATTTAATTGCAGCCAAGTTGAATGCAAAAATAAATATTAAAGCGTTATTTAAGCCTTATATCTAATTGCTTACTATTTAACTGAACAACACACTGGTTTATGGCATAATACTCGCGATATTTCGCGAGGTTATTGCAATGATAAAACAATTTTTAAACGACCCTAAACTATTACTTAATGCGGTAGGTGAGGGGATTTATGGTTTTGACTTATCCGGCAATGCTGTATTTGTAAACCCTGCAGCTGAGCGCATGACCGGTTGGAAAGCCGATGAATTGCTTGGTAAAAAAATACACCAATACCATCACCATAGCCACGCAGACGGCACACCTTACCCTGCAGACGAGTGCCAAATATATTGCACTATGTTTGATGGCAAACGCCGCGAAATCAAAAATGAAGTATTTTGGCGAAAAGACGGTAGCTCATTTGCTGTAGAGTACACGTCAACGCCTGTTTATCGTAATGACCAGCTAATCGGTGCTGTAGCGGTATTTCGCGATATATCGGCGCAGCAGCGTACACAAAACGAGTTACATAATGCACTTGCGCAGGTTAAACATTTAAGCGAGCAGCTTAAAGATGAAAACAGTTATTTAATTGCTGAGCTTAATGAGGACTGGCAAGACTCAGGGTTAGTTGGGCAAAGCCATATTTTTCAAACCATGCTTGAGCAAATAAAGCTAGTAAGCGAGACCGACAGTACCGTATTAATACTTGGCGAAAATGGAACAGGCAAAGAATTAGTCGCACGTAACCTGCACCGATTGAGTAAGCGTAATAATCAAGCCTTCATAAAAGTAAATTGTGCTGCGTTTACGCCTAGTTTATTAGAGTCGGAGCTATTTGGGCACGAAAAGGGCGCTTTTACAGGCGCTAGCGAGCGCCGCAAAGGCCGCTTTGAACTAGCTAATAAAGGCACATTATTTTTAGACGAAATTGCAGAGCTGCCATTAGAAGCGCAAAGTAAATTATTAAGAGTGTTACAAGAGCAGGAGTTTGAACGCGTTGGCGGCAGCACAACACTTAAAGTAAACATTAGGGTAATAGCGGCAACTAACCGTGATTTATGGCAAATGGTGCAAAAGGGCAGTTTTAGAATCGATTTATATTATCGGCTCAATGTATTTCCTATTACAGTGCCAGCACTTAAAGACCGAAAAGAAGACATTCCATATTTATGCACAAATTTAATTACTCAGCTTAACAAGCGCCTTGGAAAACAATTAAGTGGTTTGAGCAAAAAGGCAATTAGCCAATTACAAGCATATGACTGGCCAGGTAATATTCGCGAGTTACAAAATGTACTTGAACGCGAAGCTATTTTATCTAAACATCAGGTACTTAAGTTAACTCAGCCGTTAACGCTAAAAGATCAGCACCCAATTAATCCCGCCCTTACCCTCGATGAGGCACAAAAACAACATATTATAAGTGTACTTGAGCTATCGCACTGGCAAATATCAGGCGATAAAGGCGCTGCTGCTAAGCTGGGCTTGCCAGAGAGCACCCTAAGATCAAAAATGCGTAAGCTAGGAATTATACCAATCCGCAATAATACTTAATCATTTTTAGGGGCTAAAAGTGTTGCTATCTGCGTTAAAAAATTCTCATTTAGAACAACTAAATAGCGAATTTTTTGCCTAGCTATCAACACGTTTATCTGTCCTCAAAATCGATCACTTAATTAAGCGGATTGGTATTAATAAAAATTCGTGATATATCGCGATTTACGTTTTATTTCGCGAGGGTATGATTTTATTCGGCATCAATAATTGTTTAATATCAATGATTTAATTTAACTTTCAGGGTGGTCTGAAAGTTGCAATAGTTTACTTAATACCGTCACTATTAAGTAAGTACTATGAAGTTTGATATTAAAGAAGAAGACATGATCATCAAGCCCTATAAAACAGAAGGGCCTATTTATATTCGCGAGCAAAAAGGTTTTTTTCAGCGAATACGCCGTAACCTAGGTTGGTTGCTTATGCTCACATTTGTAGCTATTCCTTGGTTGCAATATAAAGGTCAGCAAGCTGTTTTGCTTGATGTAGCAACTCAAAAATTTACAATCTTTGGCTTAACCTTACTTCCGCAAGACTTTATGATTTTAGCCCTGCTATTTATGGTGGGCGCCTTTGCGTTGTTTTTTGTAACTAACTGGTTGGGGCGAGTTTGGTGTGGTTATACTTGTCCGCAAACTATTTGGATGCTGATGTTTTCTTGGGTTGAGCAGCGTATAGAGGGCACTCGCAATCAACGTATCAAGCTAGATAAATCAAAATGGACATTGAGCACTTGGCGTAAAAAAATCACTAAGCACAGTGCATGGATTGTAATATCGGTGCTAACTGCTACCTCATTTATGGCTTATTTTATACCCGCTAAAAGTTTATACATGGAAATGTTCACTTTTGAGTGGTCAGGCATTACTAGCTTTTGGGTATTTTTATTTGCATTATGTACTTACGGAAACGCCGGGTTTTTACGTGAAAAAATGTGCACAGTTGCTTGCCCGTATTCTCGTTTTCAATCGGTTATGTTCGATAAAGACACTTTGGTGGTTACTTACGATAGTGCACGAGGCGAAAACCGGGGACCGCGTAAACGCAAAGCCGATCCTAAAGCGCTTAATTTAGGTGATTGTGTAGACTGTAATTTATGTGTAGAGGTGTGCCCTGCAGGTATAGATATACGCAATGGTTTACAGTATGAGTGCATAAACTGTGGTTTATGTATTGATGCCTGCGACGACACAATGGATAAGTTTGGCTATCAAAAAGGATTAATTAAATACGCTAGCGAAAAGCAAATGGAAGGCAAAAAAACCAATCCATTTAGGTTAAAGCTACTTGGCTATGGTGCGTTAACTGCTGTATTGATTATCTCAATGTTTGCATGGATGTTACAGCGCACGCCTATCGAGGCTTCAGTACTTCGCGATAGAAACGCGCTTTACAGAGTGAACTACGAAGGCTTGGTAGAAAACCCTTATACGCTAACGATTATTAATAAAACGCAGCAGCCTATGCATTACAGCATTGCTATTGAGGGATTGGCAGGCGCGACACTTACAAGTCCTAAGTCAACACTTGTACAACCGGGTGTAATGAAGAGCGTACCGGTTACCGTTACGGCAGACGGCTACGATATTGAGCAAAAAGCAACTAAACTTAAATTTATAGTAACAGCGCAAGAAGATGCCAGCATCACTATAACCAAAGATAGCCAATTTTATAAAAATTAGTACAGTATACGAGCAGTATATAAACGGTGACTTGAGCCTTACTTAGCTCAAGTCATGGTTTAATTCATTTAAGATAAATTGCTTTGCCGACTCTAGATTATCAAAAAGACAATCTTTAAACGAAACATCTCTTTTGGCGTTTTGCATTATTCGTTGCATTTGGCTTATAGCAATAGGTGATGTAAGCACAAACGCGCTAATTAAACAGTTGTTTTGCTGCATGCTATGGCTGATTGTTACCATTTCTTGTTCGGCCTGTGGTGTTGCAGCAATAACGTTTGATGAGTCACTTATATAACCCCATTGCTCGCCTTTAAATGATTGAATAGTATCAAAAAGTGCAGCTTTAAAATTACTTAGAAGCTCAAGTTCTAGATTTCCGCTAAATTGCGCAATAACTATATTATCTTCAAGCGATAAATTAACGTGTCCATTTTTATTTTTATATTCCATTAATACTTCCTAAATTAGCTTTTTATTTAAATTTAGTTTAGCAGCCAAAAGGGTACAAGCGGCTGCTAACTTATTAAAGTGTTTTAATAAAGTTAAGCGCGCTTTTAATAACTGCTACTTGCGCCAATATACATTCTTCATCTGTGGCTGTTGGGCTATCTGGGTATACCTCTGTTGTAGTTACATAGGGGGCATCTGTAAAGCCCATACATAAACCTAAATCGCGTGCCGCGTAGTTAATAACGCCAAATTGCTCTTGGGGTACGCCAATAAGCTGATTATTTTCATCACTTGGCGCAATATGAGTAACCTTTGCCACATCTTCAATAATTACTTTTTGAAATTCAGGTTCAGGTTTATTGGTATCTGCCACTAAATAAAAACCATCAGGTATGTTCCAATTAGTGTTTGTGGTGCCTTCTCGTGCTGCAAGTGCAGGTCTAAATTCGCTGTTATCGCTGTCGGTTGTTTCATGAAGGTCAATATGCGCTATAAGCTCTAAATCAAGAGACTTAACATATGCCATAATAGCAACCGATTCTGGCGCTGGGCTATTTTCATAAAATGAGCGATTAGGGTCAATCGCCGCAGGGTTCCAGCGGTTAATTGTTTCGTATCCCCAAGGGCTAATACATGGGGCAACAATAATATTAAACTGCTCTGAATATTGCAGAGCCGATGTTTTAGCAAACCTAAGTGCGCCATGTACGCCACTGGTTTCGTAGCCGTGCACACCACCGGTGATTAAAATAGTCGGTTTGTTTTTATCTAACTGAGGTGTTTTTAAAACATATAAAGGGTAGTTACCCGCAGCGTAATTAAGCTCGCCGTATTGCTCAACAGTTAATGAATTTTTTAGCTCGTTAATTAAAGACACAACGTCATTTTGGTAGCTGCGTTTAATGCTTTGGCTTTTAAACCACTGGTCTTTATCGTTGTTATTCCATTTAGTGCCAGGTGTTCCAATAGGATAGGTGCTATGAGTCATAATTAACCTTTATATAGTACTAATGCGCTTACTGTTTATAAAAAAGGCAGAGGCAACTAGTAAATTACTTAATAAAGGCATAGCTTAACGCTGAGTAAAATAGCGTGCAAATTAAAACGTTAAAGTCATGTTTTTAATAGCACGAGACTGCTGAGCTTTAATGTAACTTTGATCTGTAAACTCATCAGCAATATTACCAAAGCGCTCTCGTATAACGCTAAGCGTTAAATTACACGACTTACTGTGGTCTATCTGTGTGTTTTTAAACATATCAAGATTTTCAAGGGGTATTTCAAGGTGTGACGCAGAAAGCTCTAAGGTGCTTGATTGAATAAGCGAGTCGTTGCTTAACGTTATACAGCTACTAGTTAGCTCTACATAGCTTGTACTATTAGGATCTGTTCCATCAAGCTGTAAAGTTAACGTACTATCAATCTTAAATGGTTGTTCATTGCTTGGGGTTAAAATAATAAAGTTTAGTGGTAGCTCTACGTTTGAGCTGGCACTTATGCCATTACTTCGCCCAAATATTATTTCAAATAGTTGACTGTCGTCAGTTGCGTTTATATAAGCTTGGTAGTCAACATCTAAAAAATCGGTATCTTTTTTAAGTGTTACAACGCTACTATTAACAACTGCTTGCAGCGTATCAGTGTCACTTAAAACAACGTTAGAGCCACTGATATCATCCACGTTTAGCTCGGCGTTAACGCGCGTTTTACTTCCATCAGACACCAATTTAAATCCAGCCCAAATATCTTTTGTTTCTACTAGGTCTGATTCAGTTTCTGAATTACAGGCACATAAAGCTAAAATAAGTGCTGCAGACATAACGCATTTTTTAAACATAATTAGCTCCTTTAATAGTATTTGCCTGTAAACGTAACAGTGGGTTAATTAACTGTAATGTAATTGTAAGTTTGCATTGTTACACATAGAGCGCTCAGTAAATGTTTAAATTTGTTAACGCTTGTAATGAAAAGTTTAAATAATAGATCTAAATATAAGTTTGGCGTTTAATTAACATACTAAAACCTATTTTATTACGCTAAATGTATTACAAAAGAGTATGTTACAATTAAATCAAAGCATGTTTTGATATTGAGTATTATGGCGCAGTATATTGCTACTCCAAGTTGGCTAGGCCGTTTTTTTACCCGCATTAAACACGTAAGCATTGAGCAAACAGAGCTTGTCGTGCACTTTAAAAATGCGCAAACACAGCGTTTTTTAATTAAAGACTTCTATAATTTTTCCGCACTAAATAACCGCGTGTTTAGTGCTAAAATAATCCTAAGCGATGACCGCAACACATCCATTAGCTTTTTAAATAAAGCGCAAGCTCACGCTTTAAGCTGTGCAATTAACAACCAGTTTTCGCAACTGCTTGAGCAAAAGGTTAACAACGCTAAAGCAGTATTAAAGCGTTATGCTTTAGATGAATTTTTACGTGATAGTTCCCTAAAAACACTTAAAAATAATGTATTTTTGCTAGGTAGCCATTACAACAAAAGTAAGAATACATGGCTTGAGCATTTATCCCCCGCCAGTATTAAATTTTTAAATATACTTAGTAGCACGCCTGATAATGCTCATGCAGTGGCATTACTGCGCCAAAAATATGAGCAAAAACACCTAACTCTTAAAAATGATTTTTTTAATAAAATAGAATCAAACCCACTCACTACAGAGCAGCGTTTAGCAGTAATACGCGATAATGATAAAAACTTAGTGTTAGCCGCTGCGGGTACAGGTAAAACATCTGTCATGGTGGCAAAAGCATTAAATTTAATAACCAGTGACATTGCAAAGCCTGAACAAATTTTAGTGTTAGCGTATAACAAAAGTGCTGCTAACGAGCTTAAAGAGCGCTTTATTAACCGCGCGGTACAGGCAAAATTACCATGCAAAACACCGACAATTTTAACGTTTCATGCTTTGGGTCTAAAGTTATTACAAAGTGCAAAAAAACCGGTTGAACTGTCAAAATTTGCCACCGATCCAATATTATTAAATAGTTGGCTTACCCAGTGGGTAAGCAAAAAACTACAAGCAGACCCTAAATTTTTAAAAACATTTGTAGATTTGCTGCACGAGCCTATAGATATATTTAGCTTTAATAATAATGCAGAGTATGAGCGATATGTGCGCGACAATGAATATCGCAGCTTAGCGGGTCATAAAGTGAAAGGTTACCAAGAGCTGTTAATTTCAAATTGGTTGCATTTACACTCTGTAACGCATAGTTATGAAGCGACTTATCAGCCTACTTATACTGAGCAGTTGCAAAGCAAGTACCAACCAGATTTTTACATTCCTCAATACAATTTATATTTAGAGCATTTTGGAATAGATAGACGTGGTAATACGCGTGCCGACATAGATAAAAAACACTATAACGAGCAAATAGCGTTTAAACGTAAATTACATAAGCAAAACGGCACTACGTTGCTTGAAACCTTTCACTATAACTGGCTTGAGGGAAAGCTTGAACAAACCTTAGCTAAACAATTAAAACATCATAATGTTGAGCTTGTGCCTTTGAGTAGTGACGAAATATTTCATACTTTAAATAACTCTGGGCAATTACAACAAGGGGTTGATAAATACATAAAATGTTTGCAAGCCATTAGGGCAGAGCAATTATCTCACCAGCAAATAGAGAAGCGAATAAAGCAAAGCGGTATTAAAAACTATAAGCAATATGCAGCCTTGTTGATGCAAATTCATGATGCGTATGCAAATGAACTAAGCCTTCACAATAGTATTGATTTTGACGATATGATTATTCAAGCAACTAAGGCTGTAAAAAATGGGGATTTTAAAGTTCCATGGAGCCATATTTTAGTTGATGAGTTTCAGGATATATCAAGCGCGCGTATGGCGTTTTTAAACGCAATTATTAAACACGGCAATGGCATACGCTTTACAGCTGTGGGTGATGACTGGCAGGCTATTTATAGGTTCTCGGGTGGTAATTTGGCACTAACCACACAATTTAACGATCTTGTAGGTAGCCATTCACTAACGATGCTACAAAAAACATTTAGGTATAACAACAGCATAAGTGATGTGGCAGGGCGCTTTGTAATGCAAAACCCTGAGCAATATAAAAAACATATTATTACCCATACTCAGGTAAGTGCACCGCAAATTATTTTACTCGACGATTTATACCAAGGAACTAAATCAATCGAGATAAAAGTGCGGCAAACAATAAGTACCATTGAAAAAAATGATGCCTCGGCCAGTATTGCCATACTTAGCCGATACCGATACATGCTAAATGGTGTTCAACAGCATTTAAAAGGTAAAAAACACACTAACCCACTTTATTTTTGGACATTACACAGCGCAAAGGGCCTTGAAGCCGATTACTGTATTATCATTGGTTTTGAGCAAGGTAAATTAGGGTTTCCAAGTGATAACCAAGACAATTTGCTGGTGGATACTTTACTACCAAGGCAAGATAGCTTTACCCATTCTCAAGAGCGCCGTTTACTTTATGTAGGTATTACGCGTGCAAAGCATAAAAGTTATTTAATTGCCGACCCTTACGCTTGCTCAGCGTTTATTAAAGAATTAATAAATGACGATTACCCCATACACATAGCATCCGATCTTTTTAAAAAGTCGCAATTACAGCAAAGGCAATGTGTAACGTGCAGTGATGGATTAATCACACCTAAATCGGGTAAATACGGCGACTACTTTAGCTGCACTAATACTCAGCTATGTAAAACAAAACTTAGGGTATGTAAAAGCTGTAAAAGTCCATCGGTTGATAAAGTCACGTATTCGCAGTGTACGAATCAAGAGTGCCAAGCACGCCAACCTATTTGTGAACAATGCGGGCGCGAAATGCGATTACGTCAGTCTAAGCATGGTGAGTTTTTAGGGTGCAGTGGTTACGCATTAAAAGAGCACAACTGTAAAAATACCCGAAAAGTAAAAAATAATGTGATTTCTAATTAATCGAACGTAATACATCTCATTTGATTGATTTTAACAAATTTAAAATGTTTAATTAACTATCGAGCTTTTACTTTTTATTAATTATGCATTTTCTTAATAAGTACTTTTTGCTGTCTGATCACCACACCCATAATAATGAGGTTGCTCATTGGCGGGTTAGCGCACTGCGTATTATTTCCACATTGGTAATGTTGTTATGCTTTGGTGTTGCGTGGCATACATTCACCACGGCTGTAGAGCTTGATTTACTTTATATAGTGGCACTTACGTTTAGCTTTTTAACTATTTCTGCCGGCTTAGTCTTAGCCAGCAAGCGTTTTTATAAGCAAAGTGCGCATGCTTTGTTAGCTGCGATTGTAATTTCCAGTATTTGTATGAACTTATTTTTAACCGATCTGGAGCTTGCTAAGGTGGGCTCTATGTTTATGTATTCCTGTCCCATAATTGCACTGATGCTAATTGGTAACCGAACGGCCATAGTTTACGCCGTACTAAATACAGTCCCGTTTTATATGATTATTAATAATATAGACCTATCAAGTGTTACGGGTATAGCTCAGCAGCTCCCAAGCGCAAATTTGTATATAACCGGGCTTATTTTCTTATTTTTTAATATCTGTATTCCGTTAGCAGTGGCCAGAACAATCGTCGCTGCAAAGCGATTAAATAAGTCGATGAGTGTGGCCAACTCACTATTAATAGATAAAAACGAGTTATACAAAACATTTTTTACCGAGTCAGATAAAGCTAAAATTATTGTAGATGAGCATTTTAATATTACCGATGCCAATAAGTGCGCCGACAACTTGTTTGCTGCCAATAAAAAGCAGATAAGTAAGGGCATTAATATAACGTCGTTAGTTTCTGAGCTAAACCTTAAAACAAATAATATGAGCCAGGTTCTACAGTATAAAAGGCGATTTTTAAGGGCTAATTACTCAGTCGCCATGAATAAAAATTATCGGGTGTATGAATTTTATGACTGCACTCAAGAGCAAATAATTAAGCAAAATTTAGCCAATATGGAGCAAGAAAACAAACGGCTAAAATACCGCAACCCACAAACAAAACTCCCCAATAAGCATTGGTTTGAAATGCAATGTGATCGCTTAATTACTAAATATCAACGCGGTTTTTATATTGTTGTTGCACAAACAGCTAATAGTGAATATTTAAAATTAAAACTCGCGCAGCAAGACTCTCAAGCACTTTTAATTAATGCATACAAACGTTTAAAAACAATGCCAGAGGGCCCTTTTTTATGCGCGCATATTGGCGCCGGTAAGCTTGCTTTTATTATTGGTACTCAATCACATGAAGAATTAAAAGCTAAAATATTACCAAGCATAAAGCACACACTCGACGAAACGTACAAACTCAAGAATGAGCGCTGCCAGCAAAGTTTTATGTTTGGTTATGCGCGTTACCCACAGCATGGGAAAAATAGTGCTGAGGTACTTACTAATGCGTGTAGTGCCCTTAAACATGCTAATAAAAGTGAGCCTTTAAGTGGCTATGATGAAAAGCTTTCACAAGCCTTTTTAGAAAAGTATGAAATATCAATGCTCCTCGACGAAGCACTTTTACAAGGTGATTTGAGTGTACATTATCAGCCTAAAGTAACAGCAAGTGGTGAGTGCATCGGCTTAGAGGCACTTGCTCGTTGGGATAGCCCTATACTTGGCGTTGTATCGCCAAGTGTGTTTATTCCAATAGCTGAAGAGTACGCAATGGTTAGCCGGTTAACTGATCTGATTATACAAAAAGTATGTTCGCAAATAGCCGATTGGCGTCAAAAAGGGTTACCAACTGTACCTGTGGCAATTAATATTTCACTGCTTGATTTTAGCCAAGCCGACTTTATGTCGAAGCTAGTAAAAT
Organism: Pseudoalteromonas sp. S3178; assembly: GCF_005886985.1. Classification (NCBI taxonomy): domain Bacteria; kingdom Pseudomonadati; phylum Pseudomonadota; class Gammaproteobacteria; order Alteromonadales; family Pseudoalteromonadaceae; genus Pseudoalteromonas; species Pseudoalteromonas sp. S3178. The sequence goes on from NZ_PNCW01000017.1 coordinate 21,603, forward strand.
ACTTAGCCGATTTTAATGTAAAGCCCCACCAAATAGAGTTAGAGCTGACCGAAACATCATTAGAGGCAAATCAGGCACACTCATTAGAGCTAATAAATACACTGCAGTCGTGGGGTTTTATCATTTCGGTGGATGATTTTGGTGTTGGTTATTCTAATATAGCGCGCCTTGCTGAGTACCCAATAAACAAGTTAAAACTAGACCGTTCTTTAATTAGCCAAGTAACCACGTCTACAAGGCAAAAGAGCTTAGTAAAAGCGGTGCACGTTATGTGTGAAGAACTTGATATTAAATGTGTTGCTGAGGGCGTAGAAACACCAGAGCAAGTAGCCATAATGGCGCAAATGGGATGTAAAGAATTTCAGGGCTTTTATTTTGCTAAACCAATGCCTGCTAAAAAATTAGAGGCGCATATTAATCGCGAAGGGTTAGTGTTTAATGTGTCTGAGCAAGTAACTGAGCATTAATCATTTAAATTGCTTTGATTTGTGGCTCTAAATTGTTTTGGGGTTTTATTAAAATGCGATTTAAAGCGTTTAGTAAAATAGGCGGGGCAGTTAAAACCTACAGTATGTGCTATTTCGGTAATGCTGCTATTCGTTTCAACTAAGTGTATAGCAGCTTGTTGTAAGCGGTAATTTAATACGTATCCATTAGGTGTTGTTTTAAGTGCTTTTTTAAATACTCTAAAACACTCGCTTTCACTTACATTACCAGCTTTGCTTATGTTTTTAACTGACATATTTTGCTGGTAATGCGTATGCACGTACGACAAAAACAAGTGCAATCTGCGCTCACTAAAATCGCTAACAGGCTGCTTGCTAATAACAGTGGGTTGAAGCTCACAAAATAAGGCCCAAAAGTGCATTAAGTAGCTAATTGTTTGTAACTCATAGGTTGGGGTTTTATTTCGACATGCATCAAATGCTAAATTTAATGTACTGATAAGGGGGGTATGATCATTATTCTTTGCTAAAAAGGCGAACATAGGCAAGCTTTCATTATTAATGATACTCGCTACAAAACGTTTATATATTTTGCTATACAAAGAGCCACCTATAAGAGTAGGGCTAAGTACAAAGTTTAAAATATGGCAGTCTGGTTTACCTACATCAGTTAATTTGTGCAGGCAACCTGCATTTATAAATACGGCATCACCTTCATTTAACGTAATGCTTTGTTCAACACATTCAACTAGCGTACTGCCTTTCACCACATAAATTAGCTCTAGCTCATCATGCCAATGCCAAGGTACATAGCCACCAATAAACTTTGAAAATAACTCATCATAAAAACCGCACGCAAAGCCTTCATCACCATGCAGGTTAAGCTCTTTTCCGTGTTCGTCAGTTTGTATATTGTAGTTTTGCATATTCAACTTGGCAGTATTGTTATATTAATGGCCAGTATATGGCTATTTTAGATTAATTTAAAATAGTATTGTTTGGTTTAATGTTTTTAACTGAAATCAACTTATGCCATTACTACTTATTCTTATTTACTTAGCTTTTATTAGCTTAGGCTTACCGGATTCTTTAATTGGGCCATCGTGGCCTAGCATTAGCAATAGTTTAAATAGCAGTATCGAGTTTGCAGGTGTTGTAGCCATTGTTGTGAGTATGGGTACTGTTATATCGAGCCTGTTAACAACGCGTTTAATTAACCTATTAGGCACAGGTAAAGTGGTTGCTATCAGTGTGTTATTTACGGCAGTGGCACTTTTTGGTTTTTCGATCGTAAATAGTATTTGGTTGCTATTAATACTCGCTATTCCATTAGGGCTCGGAGGTGGAGCTGTAGATTCCGCACTCAATAATTACGTGGCAACGCATTACAAAGCAAAGCACATGAACTTTTTACATTCGTTCTGGGGGGTAGGCGCAAGCGCGGGGCCGTTTATCATGTCGTTTTATTTAATGCAGCAAGAGGGTTGGCGCACTGGGTATAGCGTTATTGCGTGTGTTCAAATTGCATTAGTAATTGTGTTATTTTTAGCTTTACCGCTGTGGAATAAAGCACAAGAAGTTGAACAGCCCAAAATGCAAGCTGAGCATTTAAAGACAGCGCACTTACCTAATTCACAAGCGCTTAAAATTAAAGGCGTTAAATTACAGCTGCTATTGTTTTTTTGTTATTGCGCTCTAGAAACAGGTACTGGCCTTTGGGCTGCAAGCTTTTTAATAGCAGAGCATAATGTGTCTATTAGTAACGCGGCATTTTATACCGCACTGTATTATTTAGGGATAACATTTGGACGGTTTACCTGTGGTTTTATTGCCGGTAAGGTCGATGAAAAACGAATGATACGCACAGGTGTATGTTTAATGTTTTTAGGTGCACTGTTATTAATATTACCGCTTGGTGTTATATCAGCAAAATTGGGCCTTATTTTAATCGGCTTAGGATGCGCGCCGGTATACCCAAATACTATACATTTAACGCCAACTCGATTTGGTAAGCATGCTTCGCAGGCGGTTATAAGTTTATCGATGGCGGTTGCATACTTAGGCAGTACATTTATGCCTCCACTTATGGGGTATTTGGCTTCAACACTTTCGTTTATCGTTTTGCCATTTATGCTACTAACTTTTTCGTTATTAATGGTATTTACAAGTGAAAGGCTAAATCACGTATCTCTAAAAGGTGATCAGTAACTAACTAGATCTTAAGTTAGTTACTGTTATTATTTAAATGCTCAGTTACAAAACTGCTGAGCATTTACAGTAATTTCGCATTTTTGCGCTTTTTTAGCCTGCCAATGCTGTATATCTGATTGAGCGGTACAGCCTACATCTTCAATTAAGGCTGAGTTTTTATCACACAAAAGTAATACCGCATTATTTTTTTGAGCGTCAACAATAAGTGTATAGGCCTTAAAAGGTGCAAGTTTGCTTAAATCGTTATTAACGGCAGCTTTTAATAACTCATCAGTGGATGAATAGGGCGTTTCACTAAACTTTAAAGTGCCGTCTACGGCTGTAGCAATATCTTTTAATTGTGAGGCTAAATCGGCCATTATTTCTGGATTGTTATTTTTTGAAGTGTAGCAACCGCTAAGTAATACTATGAGGCTTATACAAAGTAAGTGTTTCATTTTATTTGCTCCATACCGTCATCGTGTTGTGTTCATCGTAGCCTGTATCTAGGTTCCAGTTTTTAATTTCACTGTAATCAGTATCTAAAAATACGGCATTGGCAATAATGGTTATGTAATGCTGAATATTTTTAACCGCAAAATCAAAAATAGCATCGTAATGCATAGGTTCGTGCGGTGTTCTTAGTTGTTCAATAAAAGTTGGGTTTATTTCATCAGGGCGGGGGTAAAATAAGCCCATATCGGCAGCAACGTGCCTTGCAAATGCAAACAAGCGGTAGCTTTCTTCTACATTATTAACCACAGTTTGAAAACCTGTATGCCAAGCATTAAAGTTTGGGGCATGCTCGTTGTTATAATTAGGGTGAATGCTTGTTAGCGCATGCTGCCATATATTTATAATATCTGGGTCAAAATCTCCCGAAGAGTTAGTACACGACCCCATATTATGTTTTATTCGATCGGCGTAGCCAATTTCACCTAAATTTAAGCGTTGCCAAATATAGGCATCTTGATTCATTTCGCAGGTTCTGTGCGCGGTTTTATTTTGCTCATAAGGACCCACCTTTAACTCAACAACGGGGTGAATAGTAATATCGACCGCAACATGGGCCATATAACCGCATAACCATGCAAAACACTTTTCAAATGCCTCGCCGTTTAAAGTTTTACAATACTCAACCATTTCTTTTATTACATCGGCGGTGCGCTCGTAATGCATTAAATCGGCCCATGCATTTTGCGAGACTTGCCCTATTGCTAAGTAAGGGTAGTCGGGCGCTACACACCCAAGCTCAACATAGGCTTGGCGCTGAGTTAAAATTAACTTCGCTTTATTAGGGATATTCATGTTTATGAGGGAGTTAGTTTCAGTGGCAATATTAGCCGCCGTAATATGGGCAAAAGCACCTGGCATTGTCATATCCTTATGATTTTTTAGAACACTAAGATTAACACAACATACCTAAATGCATTAGAGGAAGGGGGGAATTATTAACTAGCCAGAGTAAAGGTTAACTAAGTTGCTCTATAAGTTGGCCATTTTGGTAAAGCTTAGCAAACTTTCGTTTGTGCTCTTCAAATAAATAGGCTCTAAGGTGTTCTTGCCCGTTATGAATATGCGTTATTTTTGCCGCTATACCTAATGTACTTTGCCTTACAGGCTCTACATCTATCGAAATGCTCTCTTTATTGGGTAGCATAAACTCCATGTGCTCAACCTTGTTAAGTTGCTTTCCTTTTCTTAAGGGTTTTAAAAATATACCTGTACTTGATATTGACTCAATTTTAAAACCTTGGCTTTTAATATTTAGCTCACTCCAACGCCAGCTGCGTTGCGTGCCTTTTGTGTCTATAACTTCAGGGGCATTTAGAATTGGATTTATTACGCCATCGCCATTAATTTTTAACTCTAGCGGAAACCATAATTGATAATGGGCAACCTCAGCAAGTAAGGTTAAGTTGGCGTTACTTAGTAAATGAGCAATGCTTGCTGGTACAGAGCTTTGCATGGTTAACACATGGGAGTTATGTGCGTGGGATTTTCCGCTTGGCTTAAATAACTCAGATAAAAAATTTAGCTCCTCATTAGAAAAGTCCATATTTCACCTTTGTTACAATAAAAAATCCACGGTATGTTAAACAACGCGCTTGGTCAATAAATGCACTGTTTAAACTTGTTTAGCCATTGTTTAATGGTTTTTTGGTGCTAAACAAATAACTGCAAAGCATGACCGAATCTGTGTAAATAGGTATTTAGCCAAGGTTAGCATACTGATAAACTGCACAAATATTATTGGCAACACTTTAGAGACTTTTATGCGCACTTTGTTTTTATTAAATATGCGAACGCGGCTTTTATTTACCATACTCCCTGCTTTTATATCATTAAACACAGCTGCCCAGGAGCAAAGCCAAACACTCATTTTAGCGGGCAGCACACTGAGTGCGTGCACCAGCAGCAACTCTAAAAACTGCATAAATAGTCAGCAAATTAAAGGTAAACAATATAGCGGGTTTAAAGTAACGGACGCCAAAATAAAACAAATAAATTTAAATTGGCCAACTAATAATACAAACAATAAAAACGCTGCAGTTCAGTCATTAGCTAAAATGCTTAATAAAAGCACTAAACCACTCTCAAAAAGTGATTTATTATGGCTGTGGCGCGATATAAATAACGAAGGGCTAAATAGTTTATCAAAGCAAGAGTATAACTTTGTGATAGATATGCTAGAGGAATTTAAAGCTGACAAAGTACAGGTTAACACCGCACTAAATGCTCAAAACAGTACTAACAATATTTTGCAGTTTATATCGGGCAGCTTAAAAGTAAATAACCCTAATCCAAGCATGCTTGTAATTACAGCATCTAGCAAAGACCCATACAGTACAGCTAATCGTTCTACAGCTCTTTTTGACTCAACAAATATCAACACTCAGTGGTTAGCACTTACCCCTGCGTTAGCCAAAGCAATTACAACAAATAGCTGTAATAATTTACCCGCACTTAGGCAAAGCGAAATGGGGGTTTATAACCGAGAGGTGATTTACCCTGAGCAAACAAAAGCTGAAATGGCACTGTGTAAAGATGGCGTACACGCATTAACTAGCCTTATAAAAAACAGTACAGGCGTTATGTTTAACGATGGCGATGTAAGCCTTACTCGTAAAGTATTATTCGATGAAAACAATAACCCATACCCGTGGACACAAGCACTACAATCTCGCCCTGTAATTGTAGGTGAAGGGGCTGGCAGCTTAGTGCAAAGTGCAGCCGCTAAAAGTAATTTAAATACTGCAATTGTTACAGGTGGCTCAAGCATTGGGGCGCTACGAGGCGATAAAACCACTAAGCAGCAACGGCTTACATATACAGCTGCTGGAGGCCTTGGTAGTTTTAATTATGGCCTGCTCGATAGCCAATTTAGTGAGCAAAACAGAACGCTTAGACTTGCAATACTGTTAAGCAAAACAAGCACAAAAACCATAAGTGATGAGCAATTACAGCAAGGCTTTGGTATTGATGAAAATACCGCTTTGGTGGTTATTAAATCACCCGGAAGTAATTTAGTTACCGTATTAGGAAGTGGTGGAGTGGTGCACTTAACAACAAACACCCAAGGTAAAACGCAAGATGCTAAAACGCTTTACAACTATTCTTACTGGCCAGCTGGTAGCGTAATAGATATTAAAAATAATAGATTTAGCTTAAGTGAGCGCACTGTGAATCAAGCACTGCCAAGTATAAAAATTCCTCCGCTGCCAGTGCAGCGTTTTGGCGGTATTTTGTATGGCTCAAAATTACGCTCACTCACTCAGGCAATGTGTTTAAGCCAAGAGCAAAGCACGGTAGCCCAACAAGATGAGTTTTTAATTGGTTTTAGTATCACTGAAAATACAAGCTATCACCGCGTAAATGCAAAAGAATTTGGCTGTGCAATAAGTAATTTAAATTTAGCACTTAGCACGTTTTAAAAAATACAGGCGCTGCATTCTATGTAAAGGGTTTAAGTTTGCTTAAGTGCCCTATAAAATATGGTTATATTAAACTATATGCTTATCGCTTTAATAAGCACGACTAACAAAGAGCTTTTATGAATAACGAAAACGACATTATAGATAACTTAGCAGACCTTGAAGTTTTTTTACTCGCTGTAGAAAACGGCGGCTTAGGTTTAACAGGTGTTGCAGGCGTAGGAATGGCTACTAACAATAAAGACGGCAGCCACTTTGTTGCGGTATTTGACGACCGCCAGCAGCTATTACTAGCGCGCGGTATTACTACAGAAGTGTTTGAAAATGGCAAAGATATAGTTCGAAATGGGGTAGGGCGTAAGCACTAAACTCGTTATTAATTTAAAGCGCTTTAGGCGCTTTAGGCGCTTTTTTTATGTATTGCTGAGCTTCATAAGATAGCTTTTAATTTAGTCATAACTTTATAAAGAGCAAATTAAGGTATGACGGCATTAAATATAAAAATTTGGAATGATTACTCTGAGGAACTAATGGTCGGTATGGAGAGATTCGAACTCTCGACCCCTGCCACCCCATGACAGTGCGCTACCAAGCTGCGCCACATACCGAACGTTGTTTGCAATAGTACGTATATTTTTTTAAAAATCAATAAGTGATTGTTTGTTTGCGTATTTATTGCGCAAAAGAGCGGGTAGCCGCAATTGCGCAAGGTTAGTTATTAGTCTTTATTTAACCATTGTTTGATCGACTCATACATCTCATCGCGTATTAACGGCTGCGCTTTTTTGTTAGGGTGTAATCCGTCGTTTTGCATTAAACCGCTTTGTCCTGCAATATTTAATACAAAAAAATCCATAAGGTAAGCGTTTGTATTTTCACTTACTTGTGTAAAACTGTCGGTGAACATTTTACTGTAGCGTGGGCCGTAATTTGGGGGAATGTAAATTTCCATTAAGGCGGTCATCGCATTAGTAGCTTGGCTTTTTTCGATAAGCGAAGTTAAGTTAGCTTGCATTTTATTAACTGGAAAGCCACGTAAGCCGTCGTTAGCACCAAGCTCTATAAGTACATGAGTAGGTTCGTATTGCTCAAGCAAAGCATCGAGGCGGCGCAGGGCTCCACCGGAAGTTTCGCCACTAATACTGGCATTTATTAATTCGATATTACTTTGCTCTGCATCGTATTTATCTTGTAACAATTTGACCCAGCCTTGTTCTTGTTTAAGTCCGTAGGCTGCGCTTAAACTGTCACCGAGTATTAAAATCGTGTTGTCGGCTGCTGCGCTCAGTGGCTTGATAACTAAAAATAAAATGAATACAAAACGTAGGATTGAATGAGTCATATGTCAGCGCTTTCTCAATTAAATATAATTCAAGTAAATGGTTTGTCTAAAGTGGTCTCTACCTTTGAAGGCGAGCTGCCCATCCTCAGCGACATCAGCTTTAATGTCAAGCATGGCGAGTCGGTTGCGGTTGTTGGTACGTCGGGTTCGGGTAAATCTACATTGCTTAGTTTATTAGCCGGGCTTGATACAGCAAGCAGTGGTGAAATATTTTTAGACGGTGCACCGCTTCATAACTTAGACGAAGAGCAGCGCGCAGCACTTAGAGCGGAAAAAGTGGGCTTTGTTTTTCAATCTTTTATGTTGGTGCAAAGTTTAACCGCGCTTGAAAACGTTATGCTGCCGGCAGAGCTTGCAGGCGAAAGCGATGCAAAAGAGCAAGCGCTTGCGTTACTTGAAAAAGTAGGGCTTAGCCACCGTGTTGATCATTACCCATCGCAGCTATCTGGTGGTGAGCAGCAGCGTGTAGCAATTGCGCGAGCATTTATTGGCACACCTAAAATTCTTTTTGCTGATGAGCCTTCGGCTAATTTAGATAGTAAAAACGGCAAAATGATTGAATCACTTTTATTTGATTTAAACACTCAGCACGGCACTACGCTTATTTTAGTAACGCACGATGAAGCACTTGCGCAAAAGTGTGAACATATTATTCAAATAGAAGCCGGATTACTTGTTAAAAGTGAAGCTGAGGATACTGCAAATGTGGGCTAAGTTAGCGCTTAAATTATTTGCGCGAGAGTTTAGACGTGGCGAGCTTACGGTTATAAGCGCGGCAATTGCGCTTGCTGTATTAACAGTACTTACGCTTTCTATGGTTACCGAGCGAATCGCACAAAGTATTGCACAAAAAAGTAGTGCGTTTATAGCCGCCGACCGTGTACTTGCAAGTGCTCATACACTCGATACTGCTTTTATTACTAAAGCAAAAGAGCAAAACCTGCAAACAGCACAAATGGTTTATTTTGATACCATGCTTTTTGCAAACGACGAAATGCAGTTTAGCTCAGTAAAAGCGGCTTCAAACGAATACCCGTTAAAAGGGCAACTAAAAGTTAAAGACAGCCTAATGGGTGAAACCGTTATTGCCCAGGGCGGGCCTGCACCTGGCAATGTGTGGTTAAGTGAGTCAGTTTTTTATAGCTTAAATATTGATATAGGCGCACAAGTAGAGCTAGGGGCAGCCCTATTTAATGTTGAAAAAGTAATTGTAGAAGAACCTGATGCGCCATTTAATGTGTTTTCGAGTAGTCGTCGTGTATTAATAAACATTGCTGATGTGCCAAAAACAGAGGTAATTCAGCCTGGTAGCCGTGTTTATTACCGCCAGCTTTACGCAGGTGATGAAGCCGATATAAACAGCTTTTATGAATGGCTAAAGCCGCAAATGGCTGAAAACCAGCAGTGGTATGGTGTTAAAGACCGCCAATCGCCAATTTCAAATAGCTTAAACCGCGCAGAGAGCTTTTTACTACTAGCCGGTTTACTGGGTATTATTTTAGCCGCAGTGGCAATTGCAGTATCGGCAAAACGGTATTGTGAGCGCCAGTACGACCCCGTAGCGATGATGAAAACGCTAGGAGGAAGCCGTTCAACTATACGTAAAATATACATGCTGCATTTGCTTTTAGTGTGTGCAATGGCCGTGTCTATCGGTTTATTAATCGGTTATGGCTTGCAAGAAATCGCAACAAGCTATTTATCAAAAAGCATGGGAATGGAGCTGCCTTTAGGTGGGTTTAAACCCTGGTTAATCGCTATAAGTACAGGCGTAATATGTGCGGTTATGTTTTCTATTAAGCCGTTATTTGATTTATTTGATATCCCACCGCTTAGAGTACTGCGCCGTAATTTAGGTGATCAGTTAACCGTAAGCCGAATGCATTTAGGTATGAGTGCGCTAACGGTGTTTTTATTAATGTGGCTTTTTAGTAACAATATAAAAATTACCCTTATTTTGTTTGTGTCTACTTTAGCGCTTATTGGTGTATTATTTTTACTGTCTAAACTTATATTTGGCGGTGGGCGTAAACTGGGTTTAAAACCGGGTAACAGCTGGTCTTTGGCTATTGCGTCTATTCAAAAGCGTGCAAACGTAAATGCTGTGCAGCTTATTAGTTTTTCGTTAGCGATTAAATTATTGTTGTTTTTAATTGTACTTAAAAACGACATGATTTCTGATTGGCAATCGCAGCTTCCAGCTGATGCGCCTAATGCCTTTTTAGTGAATATTACGCAAAATGAGCTTGAGCCAGTAAATGAATATTTAGCGCAAAATGATATTCAGGTGTCAGACTTTTACCCAACCATTCGTGGGCGTGTAAATGCGGTAAATGGCGAGTTGGTTGCACGCAAAGTATCGCTGCAAGACAACGAGAAAAAAGACGAAGAAGCTCGCTCGGGCATTGGCCGTGAGCTAAACCTAACGTGGCTTAAAGATGTACCAGCTCAAAACGAAATTATAGAAGGGCAGTGGTTTGGTGAAGGTGCAGTAGGTGAAGCATCGGTTGAGGAGTCAATGTTAGAACGTTTAGACGTTGAAATAGGCGACACCTTAACGTTTTTAATTGGTGCGCAGTCGTTTGACGCTAAAATTACCAGTGTTCGCAAAGTAAATTGGGCGACGCTAAAACCTAACTTTTTTATAATTTTAAGCCCCGACGTACTTAAAGACTTTCCGGCGACTTATATTTCATCGGTGCGTATAGAGCCTGAGCAAAAACGAGACTTTAGCCAGCTATTACGTACTTACCCAACAATAACCGCAATTGATGTTGATAATTTTGTTAAACAAATTCAATCAACTATTCAGCAAGTGTCGTTAGCTATTGGGTTTGTACTTGCCATAGTTGTACTGTGTGGTGCGCTGGTGCTTATATCGCAAGTACAGGCAAGTTTAGGCGAGCGTATGCAAGAAATTGTAATTTTGCGAACGCTGGGTGCTAAAGGCCGCTTAATTAAAAATGCGACGTTATATGAGTTTTTATTATTGGGTGCTTTAGCGGGTTTTGTTGCGGCACTATTTAGTGATGTAGCGCTTTTAATTGTGCAGCAGCAAATGTTTGACCTAGCAGGTAAATTACACCCCGCTATTTGGCTTATAGGGCCTGTATCGGGTGGTGTATTTGTGGCCGCGCTTGGCTACTTTATGATTGCCCGTAAACTTAAACAAAATACTCAAGGGTTAGTTCGCGCATTAGCGTAAGCTATACTTTGAAACACTAAACGCCCACTTAATTTGTGGGCGTTTTTGTTTTTACTTGTTACTGGTAATTTATACAGTGCTCTGGCATTATTAGCATAATTAAAAAATAACAATAATGGAGCCCTTCTTGGCTATTATTTTAGGGATAGATCCTGGCTCACGATTAACCGGTTATGGTGTTGTGGCGCATCAAGGCGCTAAGTTTACTTACTTAGGCAGTGGCTGCATAAAATTGGCCGATCATCCTTTTCCTATCAGGCTTAAAATGATTTACCAAGGGATCACGCAATTAATTGAGCAATTTTCGCCAGAAACTTTCGCCATCGAAAAAGTATTTATGGCGCACAATCCCGATTCGGCTTTAAAACTAGGCCAAGCCCGAGGAGCCGCTATTGTAGGTGCTTCTATGGCTGATTTACCGGTATTTGAATATTCAGCAAGGCAAATTAAACAAGCCGTGGTGGGTAACGGCGGCGCAGATAAATCGCAAGTACAACATATGGTAAAAAATATTTTAAAATTACCAGGTACGCCTCAGGCTGATGCAGCCGATGCACTTGCTATTGCTATTTGTCATGCTCACTCAGAACAAAATTTAATTAAACTAGCGGGTAGCGCAAGCAAAACCGTTAGAGGACGTTTAAGGAAATAATTATGATTGGCCGCTTAAATGGCATTTTAGTCGAAAAACAACCACCCGAAATTTTATTAGAAGTAAGCGGTGTAGGTTACGAAGTTCAAATGCCAATGACCTGCTTTTATGACTTACCAAACATTGGCGAAAATGCGATTGTTTATACTCATTTTGTAGTGCGTGAAGATGCACAGTTATTATTTGGATTTAATAATAAAACTGAACGTGCACTATTCAGAGAGCTATTAAAAGCTAACGGAGTAGGGCCTAAACTCGGGTTAGCTATATTATCGGGCATGTCGGCTAAGCAATTTGTGAGCTGTGTAAATAACGAAGATGCTACTTCTTTAGTTAAGCTACCTGGTGTTGGTAAAAAAACAGCTGAGCGCCTAGTACTTGAGATGAAAGACCGATTAAAAGATTGGGGCAATGACTTATTTACACCATTTAGCGACAGTGCCGTTATTGAGCCTATGAGCGATACCACAATTGCTAATAATGCCGCCGATGATGCGGTATCAGCATTGGTTGCACTTGGTTATAAATTGCCACAAGCGCAAAAAGCAGTAAAATCGGTTAGTAAACCAGATATGTCTACTGAGATTCTTATTAAAGAATCTTTAAAATCAATGTTGTGAGTAACCCATGATTGAAGCGGATCGCTTAATTGACGCGACTGAAAAAACCAACGAAGACACCATCGATCGTGCTATAAGGCCAAAACTGTTAGCCGACTACCGAGGTCAGCCACATGTTAAGCAGCAAATGGAAATATTTATAGAAGCTGCTCGTAGCCGAGGCGAAGCGCTCGATCATTTATTAATATTTGGCCCGCCAGGCTTAGGTAAAACAACGCTTGCGAACATTGTTGCTAATGAGCTTAACGTAAGTATTAAAACAACCTCAGGCCCTGTACTTGAAAAAGCCGGCGACTTAGCTGCGCTGCTTACCAACCTTGAAGAGGGTGATGTACTGTTTATTGATGAAATACACAGGCTAAGCCCACAAGTTGAAGAAATACTCTATCCAGCAATGGAAGATTACCAACTTGATATTATGATAGGTGAAGGCCCAGCTGCGCGTTCTATTAAATTAGATTTACCTGCATTTACGCTTATTGGTGCGACTACGCGAGCAGGATCGCTAACGTCACCGCTTAGAGACCGCTTTGGTATTGTACAGCGTCTAGAGTTTTACTCAGTAGCCGACTTATCACATATTGTAGGGCGTTCAGCACATTACCTCGATTTAGAAATGTGCGACGACGGCGCAACTGAAATTGCAAAGCGCTCGCGTGGTACGCCACGTATTGCCAACCGTTTACTTCGCCGCGTACGCGACTACACACAAGTAAAGTCAGACGGGACAGTAAATGCAAATGTTGCTGAGCAAGCGCTTGATATGATTGATGTTGATAAAAGCGGCTTTGATTACATGGACCGTAAATACTTACTCGCCATTATAGAGAAGTTTATGGGTGGGCCCGTTGGGCTTGATAACTTAGCAGCGGCAATAGGTGAAGAAAAAGAAACCATTGAAGATGTAATTGAGCCTTTTTTAATTCAGCAAGGCTTTATTCAGCGTACTCCACGCGGGCGAATTGTGTCTGACAATGCTTATCATCATTTTGGTTTACTCCCTAAGCAAGATTAAATTAATTTAGTAGCCTGCTATAGTAAATGTAGCGGGCTGCATCCCTTCTTATTTGTAAACTCTTTATAAACTTACTCAGCTTTCATCCACTTTGTTGCAAATGTAATCAAAAAATTAAAATCATTTTGTAATTCACTTAACGTTAAGACTGGCGTGGCTATGCTGCGTACCATTAATACCAATCAGCATTAATACTTTATCAATTTAAGAGATTAAACTTAGGCTAACAGTGTTAAAACTTTTAGCTTGTTATCAGCACGTTTTTTATCTCGTAGTGGATAGCTTAATTTTTTGGTAAAACGTTAATCGATATGGAAAATCCATATTGAGTAACTACAAATTGTGCTGTTTACAATGAGTACATGCCAAATTGGTAGTAAAATTTAGGCAAAAAAAAAGCCCGCATATAATGCGGGCAAACAACAAGTTGAAGGAAGTAATCCAGGGGAACTACGTTTTACTTAATGTTGGTTTTATCCAAAAGAGTAAAACAATGTAATACGATAAAATATCCTATTACTAAGAACTCGACTTAACGAAAAATCTTTCATTTAGTGCGTCAGCTCGGTATGGGAGAATAATACGTAAGATTGCTTTTTTATTCAAACTAGAAAATTTGCATTTTCAGATTAAAAAAACTAATGCTATGAGTTTTATCGTTGTTTTAAATTTGTGCGTTAATTAATCGTTAATTTTATAAGTGGATGAAAATTATAACTTAAGTAATGTTTTTCATTCTAGCTCAGTATTAGTTTTACTATTACGATTAGGTTGCTCGAAAGTGGTTTTGAGTGTTTATGCGCTAAAATTGAATAAACGGTGCATTTTATGACGTTTAAGGCATATATTTAAGCATTTTAACCGCATTAAAATAATAAACTGGGTTTTATAAAAACCTAATAAAGATACAAAAGCATAATAAAGATGATTTTTAACGTTTTTTGTTGCTTATTCATAGCAATATCGTTGTCAGCTTGAAATGGACTAGATACACTAGATGCAACTTTTGACCGCGTAGACGGTCGTATTTACACAAATGAACCAATTTGCCGTATTTTGAAATTATTTAGGAGTTTAACGTGGGATCAGGGCTTAATTTTTTAGATCTAATTCTAGAAGCCAGTTTGCTTGTTCAGTTAGTGATGTTAGGGCTAGTTGCCATGTCGGTTATGTCGTGGGCGATTATTTTTCAGCGCAAAAAAGCGATATCAGATGCGTTAGCTAATGCTAAAAAGTTTGAACAAAAATTTTGGTCAGGTATTGATCTAAGCAAATTGTACAACGAAATTTCGTCGCGAAGTGGTCAATCTCATGGTATTGAAGCGCTATTTACAGCAGGCTTTAAAGAGTTTGCACGCCATAAAAAGAATACATTTCAAAGCGCAGGCATTGTTATGGAAGGTACGCACCGCTCAATGCGCGTTGCGCTATCTCGCGAGATTGAAAAAATAGAATCAAGTTTATCGTTTTTAGCAACTGTTGGCTCTATTAGTCCATACATAGGCTTATTTGGTACTGTGTGGGGTATTATGAATGCCTTTATTGCACTAGGCGAAGTTAAACAAGCAACATTACAAATGGTAGCACCTGGTATTGCTGAAGCATTGATTGCAACTGCAATGGGTTTATTTGCGGCTATTCCGGCAGTTATTGCATATAACCGCTTTTCTAATAAAGTTGAAAAACTAGAATCTCATTACATCAACTTTATGGAAGAGTTTGCAAATATTTTACACCGTCAAGCAGCTACCCAAATAGAGGCTCAAGCGAATGTATCAGCGTAAAAGGCGCCGTCCGGTCGCAGAAATTAATGTAGTACCTTACATTGATGTAATGTTGGTATTGCTAATAATATTTATGGCTACAGCACCGCTTATTACTCATGGTGTGAAAGTTGATTTACCGAAAATGGAAGAGTCGGATTTAGTAGATACTAAAGACACGCCACCAATTATTGCGTCAATTGATTCAGCGGGTAAGTACTATGTAAGTATAGGCACCGATCCTGAAGAGCCAATGGAAGCATTAAATGTAGCTGCCGTTATTAAGTTACAACTAATGAAAAATCCTGATGTGCCGGTAATGATTAAAGGCTCAGGTAAGGTATCGTACCAAGAAGTATTGTTATTAATGGACTTTTTAAAGAATGCTGGCGTACCATCTGTGGGTTTAATGACGGAATCCTTTGAGGGGACACAGTAGTAACATGAATAGTTCTATAATCAAGTCAGTACTTTTACATTTGGGGTTGGGTGGCTTTTTGTGGGCAACTGCAAACATTCATCCACCTGCGCCAAAAGTAATGGAAGTTACACTTAATTCGGCTATTCCTGAGCCTGACAATGCTGTATCGGCAGTAACCGTTGATCAAAAGCAAGTTGAGCAAAAAATTGCTGAACTACAAAAGAAAGAAGATGCTAAAAAAAGTGCAGAGGATAAGCGTATTCGCGACTTAGAACGTCGAGCGGCTAATGCACGAAAGCAACGTGAAACCGAAGCGCGTAATATTAAAAAGTTAGAGCAACAGCGTAAGGCGAAAGAGAAAGAAAAAGCCCAAGCTGAGGCTGAAGCTAAAAAAGCACGTGCAATTGAGCAAAAAGAGCGTGCTAAAGCTAAACAAGCTGAAAAGCAAAAGCAAGAAGCTGAAACTGCCGCTAAAGCCGCAGCCGATAAACGCAAAGCAGAAGAAGAGGCACTTAAAAAAGCAGAAGCAGAGCGTAAGAAACGTGAAGCTGAAGCAAAAGAACGTGCTAAAGAAGCAGAGCGTAAGCGTCAGCAAGCAATGCAAGAGCAAATGTTACAAGAGCAACTTGCAAAAGAGCAGGCGGCCCGTAGTAAAATACGTCAACAGCAAGTAGTAAGTGAAGTTGATAAATACCGTGCTTTAATTATGGCGCGTATACAGCAAAACTTACTTATTGATGAAAAAATGAAAAACCAACAGTGCCGAGTAAATATTCGTTTAGGCTTTAATGGTTTAGTAACGCAAGTTAAATCGTTAGGCGGCGATAAGTTAGTATGTGAGGCTGCATTAAGAGCTGTGCGCATGGCCGACACGTTACCGGTATCTAAAGATAAAGACGTATTCGAACAACTTAAGAATATTAATTTAACAATCAAGCCAGAATTTTAAAGGAATGATATGTTCAACAAAATAAAAATAGCCTGTTTAGTTTTACTGTTTGGGTTTGTAGGTGTTGCTAATGCCGCGCTTGAAATTGTAATAACAGAAGGTGTAGATGGCGCAAGACCCATTGCGATTGTGCCCTTTAAATACCAAGGTGTTGGCCCAATTCCTGAAAAGTTAAGCAATGTTATTGCTGCCGATTTAATGCGCAGTGGTAAATTTAAGCCAGTTGATGTGGCGCAAATGCCTCAGCAACCAAATAAAGATGGCGAAATTGATTACGCTTCGTGGGTTAATAAAGGTGTAGAGGCTATATTAGTAGGTGAAGTAGAGCAGCAAACCGATGGGCGCTACTTAGTACGTTATGAATTAGTAGATGTAATACGTGGCCAAATTACTGGCGGTAATACACAAATGATGAGTAACGGTAAATTAATTAAAAGCCAAGACCATGTATTAGAAGCGCGTGAGAGTGTGATTGGTGAAAACGGTTTTCGTCGATATTCACACCGTATAAGTGACGTGATTTACGAAAAGCTAACTGGCGAGAAAGGTGCGTTTTTAACTAAAATTGCTTATGTGATAGTACGTGATGAAGACCCTAAGCCTTATCAGCTTGTGGTTGCTGATTACGACGGTTTTAACGAGCAAGTATTACTGCGTTCAAAAGAGCCGTTGATGTCGCCAGCTTGGTCACCAGATGGCACTAAATTAGCGTATGTAACGTTTGAAAACCGTCAAAGCCAAATTTATATTCAAGATATATACACAGGTAAGCGCGAAATTATTGCAAGTTACCGTGGTATTAATGGTGCGCCGCAGTTTTCGCCAGATGGTAAAAAGCTACTGCTAGTACTTTCTAAAGATAAAACAGGTGCAACCGAAGTTTATTTACTTGACTTGGCTACGCGTAAAGAAACGCGTCTTACACGTCATCGTAGTATAGATACTGAACCATCTTGGTACCCAAATGGTCAAGATATTGTGTTTACATCTGAAAGGGGTGGTAATGCCCAGATTTATAAGTTAAATTTAAAAACTGGTAGGTCAAACCGATTGACCTTTGACGGTGACATGAACCTTGCAGGTTCTATAACACCGGACGGTAAAGAATTAGTGATGGTTAACCGTACCAACGGGCAGTACCATCTTGCTAAGAAAGAGCTGGCTACAGGTGCGTTTCAAGTATTAACAAGAACACGCCTAGATGAATCACCGAGCATAGCGCCAAACGGTTCGATGATTATATATAGCACGCTTCATAATAATAAACAGGTACTCGCGCTGGTATCGATGGACGGCCGCTTTAAAGCACGCTTACCTGTGCTAGACGGACAAGTAAAGGCGCCAGCTTGGTCGCCATATTTACAGTAATATTACTGGTTTACTCAAAATAGGAATCTACTCAATGCAACTTAACAAAATACTTAAAGGCCTGCTAATTGCTGTGCCAGTAATGACACTAGCAGCTTGTAGCTCATCTTCAGATATCGACGAAGGCGCTGCAAATCAATCAAATCAAGGTGTTGTTGAGCAATCAACAAACAACGATACTGTTGAAGTAGCTACAATCTCTCCTGAGCAACAAGCAGAAGAGCAACTTCGTCAAAAGTACGAAGCACTACGTCAAGAGCAAGTAATCTACTTTGATTTTGATAAAGCCACTGTTGAGGGCAAGTACGCAGAGTTACTTCGCGCACACGCTGAGTTTTTAGTTCAAAACCCTTCAGTTAAAGTATTAATCGAAGGTCACGCTGATGAGCGCGGTACACCTGAGTACAACATTGCACTAGGTGAGCACCGTGGCCAAGCAGTTGAAAAATACCTACAAAGTTTAGGTGTTTCAGCTAGCCAAATGTCAGTAGTAAGCTACGGTGAAGAGAAGCCAATGGTTAAGTCTCGCACTGAATCAGCTTTCGCTAAAAACCGCCGTGCGGTACTAGTTTACTAAGATAAGAGATATTATGAAGCCGAAAATTATTTTGGCAGCCATGATATTGAGCGGGAGCACCCAGTTAATGGCTGCTCCCGCTCCTGTTTCAGAAGCTGCAAGTTCACAATCGAGTATTGAGAAACGCTTAGCGTCGCTTGAAAATATGATGCAGTCGCGCAACTTATTACAGTTAGAGTTACAACAACAGCTTAATTTGTTACAAGACGAAGTAAGTCAAATTCGTGGTGTAACGGAAGAGCAAAGCTATAAACTTGAGAAAGTACTGCAGCGTCAGCGTGAGTTGTATCAAGAAATTGAAAACCGTGTAAGCCAAGCTTATACACAGCCCACTGCAGCGCCTACAACCGACTACACGCAGCCAAGCGATGCACAGACCTACAGTAACGATTTATCTGAAAACGAAGCTTACGAGCGTGCTGTTGCGTTAATAATGAAAGATAAGCGCTATGATCAAGCGATCCCTGAATTTCAAACGTTTTTAACGACCTACCCAAATTCTGTTTATGCGTCTAACGCGCATTACTGGTTAGGCCAATTACTAACGATTAAAAATGAAGGTGTAAAAGCAAGCGAGCATTTTAAAGTGGTAGTAAATGAATTTCCAAATTCAAATAAACGCCCAGATGCAATGTTAAAGTTAGGCTCACTTTTACAAGATCAAGGTTTAACAGCTGAGGCACAAAAAATACTGGGTGATCTTATCAATCAGTACCCAAGTACAACTGCTGCAAAGCTAGCAACTGATCGTTTAGGTAACTAAAGTTCACTAGCGATTAAATTGCTTATTTAGGCCGGCAAACTACATGGAAACTCTCGGTGAATCTTGTATTTGCATGTAGTTTGAGCACAAACGCTTTAATTTTGTGCATCTAGACATAAAAACTTAAAAAAAGAGACAATTTCGGTTGCACTCATTTTATAAATAAGTATTATAAGCGCCCGCAGCAAACGAATGGTTACCCCACTCGAAATGCGGCAAAAAGAGCGGGTTATTAGCTCAGTTGGTAGAGCAGTTGACTTTTAATCAATTGGTCGATGGTTCGAATCCATCATAACCCACCATTTTTTAAAATGGTCTTTTATCGGCGGATTTACGTACAGTACCAAGTTGCTATAAATGCAGCGTCAGAGTGGGTCATTAGCTCAGTTGGTAGAGCAGTTGACTTTTAATCAATTGGTCGATGGTTCGAATCCATCATGACCCACCATTTTTTATTCTTTTTGAATAAACAATGGTTTCAATCGGCGGATTTACGTAGCTTCATTCTATATAGAATAAGTGCATAGAGCGGGTTATTAGCTCAGTTGGTAGAGCAGTTGACTTTTAATCAATTGGTCGATGGTTCGAATCCATCATAACCCACCATTCTTTATTCTGATGAATACAGCGTGGCTCAATCGGCGGATTTAGATAGG
>NZ_PNCW01000170.1:0-267 GCF_005886985.1 Pseudoalteromonas sp. S3178
GCTCGCTCAATATTGCCGCCAAAAAACAAGCTAGTTGTTGCGCAATTGGCGTCTCACATCGCAGTAGCATGCTGGCAAGACGAGGCGAAACACCCAGTTGCAGTGCACGCTGCCCAGCAGTTAACACTTTATTATGCGCATCGACCAAGCCAAGCGACTGATTCAACTGACAGGCCACCGAAAAATGTTGCATCGGTGGCGGTGTTAGCCAATTCGCGTACTTGTATTGTGTCACTCCCCACGCGCTTAGCTCTAACGCTAAGTCAG
>NZ_PNCW01000171.1:0-294 GCF_005886985.1 Pseudoalteromonas sp. S3178
GAGCCGATGGCAGTGAGCAACAGATATACGTGTCACAACCCAGTAATTTGACACTGGCGGTGAGCCGCAGACAAAACCTAGCCGTGGTAAGCCAATTTGTAGAGAATCAATTTGACACGGTACCTATGGGCTCTTGTTCACTGAAAGCCTGTATTATTGCTGAAGGTAAAGCAGATTGTTTTTTGCGAGTCGGCCCTACGGGGGAATGGGATACCGGCGCGTCACAAGTGATTGTTGAAGAAGCGGGTGGGTGTATTACTGATGCTGAATTTAACCCGCTAACTTACAATCAAC
>NZ_PNCW01000172.1:0-376 GCF_005886985.1 Pseudoalteromonas sp. S3178
GGGTTGTTTTTAGCTATTTTATTTTTTGATCGTCGTCTTTACACAGTTGATATGGCGACTATTTTTGTTAAGGAAATAAGAGTTAGCTGAATAGATTATTTTCTAACTTAAGCAGGCGCTTTTGTAGGGGGAGTTACGCTTGAATGCGTGTATCAATTGCTTTTCGTATTTATCGGAATCTAAAAGTCGCAAATATACATTTCTTAAATCAAATGAACCAAGGGGACATTGTACGTACAGTTGTTTAAAATATTGAAAGTATATATTTTCCACATAGCTTAGTCTTAATGGCGAAGATTTATTTATAAGTTAGTTCTTCAGATATAAGCTTTTGGATACAAGTAAAATCGACGAAGGCACAGTATATAAGGGAGAT
>NZ_PNCW01000173.1:0-353 GCF_005886985.1 Pseudoalteromonas sp. S3178
GTGATTTAAGCTGAGCGTCGGATGTCTAATTAATTTCCACACGGGAGGAGCCAATCACGACTTCATCGTTTAGCTCAATACCAAGCCCCGGCTCTTCTGACACTCTAAAGATACCATTCTTAGGCTGCGGGTCTTGCAAGCATAGCTCCCTGTTCCACTTTTTAATTGCGTAAGTATGGTGCTCATGGATCAGGAAGTTTGGGATCGCGGTTTCCAAGTGTAATGAAGCTGCGGTTGCAACCGGGCCACCACAGACGTGCGCCTGAATACGGATATCAAAGATATCGGCGTAATCACATACTTTCTTGGTTTCCGTAAAGCCACCACATAGGCCAATATCTGGCTGCAGTACA
>NZ_PNCW01000174.1:0-213 GCF_005886985.1 Pseudoalteromonas sp. S3178
ATTGCCAGACTAATTGATATTGGCCCGGATCGCGTCTCGGTATTTAATTATGCCCATCTGCCAGAGCGTTTTGCCGCGCAGCGCAAAATTAAAGACGCCGATTTGCCCAGTGCCCAAGCCAAGCTGACGATGTTTAAAGAAACCCTCTCCGCCATGCTCGCGGCTGGATACCAATTCATTGGTATGGACCACTTTGCCAAGCCGGACGATGAA
>NZ_PNCW01000175.1:0-299 GCF_005886985.1 Pseudoalteromonas sp. S3178
CTATCTGAAACTTCATCTATCACCAAAAAGGTAGTCGTTAAAAACTTCTCGAACCAAGAACAGACCTATACATTGGCATATGAGCAGCGATTTGCTGACGACGCAGAGCGTGGTGCACTTAGTATGACCTTTCCTGAGTCGATCACCGTTCCTGCTGGACAAACCATTTCGTTTGACGTCACAGCAACTATAGATCCAACTAAACTGCCTGAATGGACATTAACTTCTGCCAACATGGCATTCTTGGATGCAACACACGACCTTACAACGTTAGAGCTTGATGGTGCATTGAACTTTAT
>NZ_PNCW01000176.1:0-340 GCF_005886985.1 Pseudoalteromonas sp. S3178
GACCGCCAGCACACTCAACAGCGTTTGCTCGTGCACAGGTAGGTTATGCACTTGATTGATTAGGGCTGTGATTTCTTCGTTAATTGCTGGTGGAAAGTCAAAATTCATCGTTTGGTCGTAGTATTCAATTTAAGACACTGAAAACTACCATAATATAGGTTGAACTGCCATGAAGATAAACAAAGTCAAAGTTCATTTTTCGGTTATGGTGGTTCATTCAATACACTGAAAAATAGTACTATATTATTTAGTCTGAACTGCTATGAAGATAAGTAACAAGAAAGGTGAGGGAGGCGATGCCTCCCTTTTGGTTAGCCTAGCATGTTATACAGTAATGCAG
>NZ_PNCW01000177.1:0-234 GCF_005886985.1 Pseudoalteromonas sp. S3178
ATTAAAGTAGTCTACTTCGTTCAACGTGTTGGTATTAATCCCCATATCGGTTGGGATTGAAAAATACAGGTCGAGTTGGTTTGTCTCTTTGGGAAGGAGTTGATAGTTGATTTTAAAAGATAAGCTTTCGTCTTGACTTAGTTTGGCTCTGCTCACTCGGGTATGGTGCCTCCTTGAATTAACACTTTGTAATTATAACATAGATAAGTGTATAAAAGCTGAAATGGGTTTATA
>NZ_PNCW01000178.1:0-302 GCF_005886985.1 Pseudoalteromonas sp. S3178
TGAAAAGTATTCTTTATGAGTATCCCCAATGTTAGACCCTGCAAGGTCTTGGTGTTTCACTGATGCCTGTTCTCTACGGATCTCTTGACGTTGCACATCTCTGACATATGCAAGCATTCCGAGTTCACCAAAGTAGCCTTCAGAAAGAATGTCAGTACTGAGTGCTGCTGTATGATAGGTGGGTAATGTGATCAAGTGATGGAAAATTCCTGCTTCTCGCGCCCCATCCTTTTGAAAATTCTGTACCAGTAAATCAGCTTCACGGGCAAGTTCTGTATTATCTAACTCTGGGCTCATCAATG
>NZ_PNCW01000179.1:0-358 GCF_005886985.1 Pseudoalteromonas sp. S3178
TCACGGAAGGCACCTTGAAGATCCGATCAGGCTCAAAAGTTGAAGTAAAGGGGTAAGGCGACGTGAGAATCACTGATACGGCGGTAAAGCGCCCGATCTTCGCGATCGTCATTAACTTACTGCTGCTGACCTTTGACTTAGTGGCATTTACTATGCTACCACTGCGCGAATACCCTGATATTGAAACTCCAATAGTCAGTGTAAGTACTAACTACACAGGCGCATCGGCGGAAGTTGTAGAAACCAAGATCACCCAAGTATTAGAAAACCGGATTTCGGGGATCGAAGGGATCAAAAGCATAAATTCCAGTAGCCGCAACGGTAGCTCCAATATCACTATCGAATTTAATATCGATCG